>NZ_BADX01000002.1:0-76085 GCF_000241365.1 Pseudoalteromonas sp. BSi20480
GATTGGGGCTGGGCTTCTAATAAACTTTAACACTATAAAACTCACTGATGGTATAAAGCGATTTAATTTATAAACCATTGTTTTTTATTTATTTTTAAAAAGGAGGTTAAGAGTCCCCGGCTTTAGAGAAGTGAGCTAGTGATTAAGTAAATAGATCCTAATTACTGTTTTATTGTCTTCTCATTTACTCCTCATTTTCTTCTCTTTGTGCAAATGGTTTTAGTTAATTTTTCACAAAGAGGTTAAGAGACGCTCCGCTTTAGAGAAGTGATCTAATGATTTAAGAAGTAGACCGGTAATACCCCCATTTTTAATGGGTTCTCATTTACTCCTCTTTTTCTTCTCTTTGTACAATTGATCTTTTACTAAAAGCTGCGCTTTTAACGTGAGCAAGCTCTACGTCTACAATAAAGGCAATGCCGGGCTTTATTTGTGTTCTAGGTCGAATTCGGTGGTGTGGCCGTCGCCGTGGATAAGTTGATAGCGGGATAAGTCGCCGTTATCTAACGTTATTAGGCTTATTGCGGAGTCGCTTACTAAATACTTTTGGCCTTCACCTAGGGTTTGGTGTTTGTCTACTTCCATGTGCCAGCGTTTGGTGAAGAAGTTAAGCGGGCTTTTGGGGCCGTATAAAATAGAGTCCAGTTTGTCTAGTACATTTATTAACTTCCGCGGGAATTCGTTTTTTATCCCGCTTGCGGTGAGCTGCCATATTCTGTTTGGATGATCGCCAAAGCGCTTTTGCACCGAAAAACAAAACGAGTAATGAACATCGCCCGATAAAATAAGGGTTTCGTTTGGGGTGTCGGTGCGTCTAAAGGTGTCGAGTAGTTTTTTAGCCGAGCCTTCGTGGGCCATCCAGTTTTCTACATCAACCATCAGTGGCTGGCCGCATATATTAAAAGCCGCTTGAATGGCTTCTATTGATTTAACACCAAATACTGGAGCGGGCGATACTATAATGACTTTATCGTGACTGAGTAGGCTTTCTTCAAGCTCTGTAAGGCGTTCCCAATCGAGGAGGCCTGATGGCTCGTTAAAATTACTTTCGTTACGCCAGCGGTGTGTGCGGGTGTCGAGCACCACAACTTTAGGTGTTGTAGTTAACTCGTAATGCCAGTGGTTAAATTCGTTTAGGGGTTTATCAAACGCTTTAAATTGCCATTGGTTATTAGCGCTTAAGCTTTGTTTAAATGGCGGTATTAGCGTGCTTGTTTTTGTTAGCGCGTCGTTACCCATACCTTGAAACATCCAGTAACTAATAAGCCCATTATTAATTATACGTTTACTGCTTGGGTTTTGGTTAATGGCTTGCTCCCACCCTGCGGTGAGGTTCCAATCGTCGGTTACGTCGTGATCGTCAAACATCATTAACGTAGACACATTAGCAAATAATCTTTCTACTTCATTCAGCCCTTTAGCATAGCCAAGTAACGCCGATTTTTCGGCATTAAAAATACGCTGATGCTCTGGGTTTTGCCCGGTGTATTGCACGTTTTGTAAATCAACACATTGCCAGGCAGCGGCGCTTAAATTAAGTAAATAAAGCGCTATAAATTCTTCAAAGTGAATAAGGTGGTTAAATGCTTTTACGCTTGAAAAATGCGGCTCGTCTTTTTTAAGCCAATAACCCACACCCAGTTTTGAGCGCTTTTGCCACGGGGTTTTGGGTAAAAAATGGTGCCTGTTGTATAGCTGTTCATCAATTTTGTTAGGCAGAGGCAACGCCATAGGTTGCTCTTTATAAATACCTAGCTTTTCAATAAGCTGATGAATAACCAATAACATAGGCCCTGCTACATCGTCGGCGTAAACTTGGTCGCCGCTTAACAGCAATAATTGTGCGCCGGGCGTATTTTGGCTGCGCTGAGTGTTTTGCCATTGGCTTGAGGTGACTAGGCTGTCTTTTGCGGGATGATGCGCGTTTCGGCACGAGCCATGTAATATGCTATTTAGTTTATTGGGTATAACAAATGCTGGAGTTACTTGGTTGCTGTAAGCCCAAGCTGATAGGTCAACCTCATTGCCATTTATTATTAATTGATACGCTAGTAAAGTGTCGAGCGCAAAAGGTGTACTTGCCGGTTTTACAACTACAAAGTGTAAATAAAGGCGTTCGCCTAGTGTAATGGTTTGTTGCTCGCTGACACTTTGCGTATTGAGTATATTAATTTGGCTCTGTGCGGGGGTTGACGTTGCAAATACTATGCACACGCCTGTTTGCTCAGCGCGGCGCACCATTGGCCCCATAAGTAACATAGGAAGTTGCGCCGCGTGAGTTGTCATATTATTAGCCTTTAGCTGCTAATTTAAATAGCGAGTAAAAGTTATCGGTGGTGGCTTTAGCTAGCTCGTTAAAGCTAATGCCTTTTAACTCACTAATGTAATACGCAACATCTTGCACGTAAGCTGGCTGATTAGTTTGCCCACGGTGCGGTACGGGTGCTAAATACGGCGAATCGGTTTCTATTAGTAGTCGGTCGAGTGGGATTTTCTTTACCACGTCTTTAAGCTCTACTGCATTTTTAAACGTTACAATGCCTGAAATAGAAATATAAAAGCCCATATCGATGGCTTTTTTAGCCATGTCCCAGTCTTCTGTAAAACAATGCAGAACGCCGCCACAGTTTTCGGCATTGTGCTCGCGCATTAGGTTAATGGTGTCGGCACGGGCGTCGCGTGTATGAATAATTAGCGGCTTTTGTAGTTCGTTTGCTACGTCAATATGACCTACAAAACTGGCTTGCTGCACAGCATGTGTGTCTTTTGCGTAGTAGTAATCAAGCCCCGTTTCGCCTATGGCAACTACTTTATTGTGTGACGCTAAATCAATTAATTGCTGTTTGTTAAGTGCGTCTTTTTGATCGAGCGGATGTACGCCACACGAGGCCGATACATCGTCGTAGTGCTTAATTTTATCAAGCATACTTGGGAACTGGTCAAGCGTAACGCTTACACATAAAAAGTGTTCAACCTGTTTGGCGCGTGCTTGGTCTAGCACTTGGTCTAGGTTTAAATCGAGTTTATCAAAATCAAGACGGTCTAAATGGCAATGCGAATCTACAATCAAAATTGGGCCTGTTTTTTACTACATGGTGTAAGTTGGATTACCGGAGTTTAACATAGTCCCCAGTAGTTTTTCGATCTTGGCGTTTAGGTTTGTTTTGTCGTCTAAAAAGCTAATACCAATCCCTGGCGGGTTTGAGCTTTGTGCGCCCTGCGGGGTGATCCACGCAACCTTGCCAGTGACTATGTCGTCTTCTAGTGCGTCGGGAAGGGTTACACGTAACGCCAGCGAGTGCCCTACTTCGTAACGCATGTTAGTACGCACAAATAAGCCGCCTTTTTTTAAGTAAGGCATGTAACAGCGATATAACTCGTCTAGGTCGTCTATATCTACTAATAGCTCTTGCATGGTTAATCCTTTTATTTATTACGTAAAATGTACGCTAATCGCGATACGGCGAGCGGTAAATTAAGGCCGAGAATTTTGGTGTTATTTTGCAAAAATTCGCTGAGTGCTTGCTGCGCTTCTTGATACGCTTCAAAGCTCATACCTTGTAATAATTGCTGTTTTAATTGCTCGCTTAAAAATAAGGTAAATATACGAACCAGCTCCGGTTGTTTATTTATTATATCGACTAACGCTTTGAAATTATGGCTTTGTTTAAACTCAGTTGCAAACTTATAAAGGATATCTATATTTTGTAACTGGTTTTGCTCTTGCCACTGTTTTACTTGTAATGGCTGGCTATAAAAAAGCGGTAGCCAAGGGTAATTTTGTATTTGTAACGACTCAAGCCATTGCTGCGCTAGTTGTGTACTTGTTACCTTTACGTCGGTTTTAGCGCATCGGCTTAAAATAGTGGCTGGCAATTGCGCAGGTTGGCTTGTGGTTAATATTAAAAACCGGCTATTGCTTGGTTCTTCAAGCGTTTTTAACAAGGCGTTAGCCGCTGCCATGGTCATTTTTTCGCAGTTTTCTATTACCACTACTTTGTTGCCATTTTGCGCCGCTGAGTGGTTCATAAAATCGCTAATGGCGCGTATGTCGTCTACGCCAATGCTTTGGCCGTCTACCTGGGTTATGCGCTTGTCGGGGTGTGTACCCGCAAGGTTAAGGGAGCAGCTTTTACATTGCCCACATGGCGCTAAAATACTGTTTGGTGCGGCTGTTTGCTGGGTAATATTTTGGCATAACAAGGCATTGGCTAGCTCGTCACTTAAGGCAAACTTACCTACCCCCACAGGCCCACAAAACAATTGGGCATGATGAAAACGCTGACCACGAAAGCTTTGTGCTAAGTGTTGCTGTGTTTCATATAGCCAAGGTAGAGACATGTTATTTTAGCTCTTCAAAAAAAGTACGTAATACATTTGTGATATCGCGATGCACTTTATCAATTTCTTGATTGGCATCTACGGTTTTAATAGAGTTGTCGTCGCTTGCAAGCTCTAGGTAGCGCATGCGTGTACGCTGAAAAAACTCAATGGCCTCTTGCTCTATTCGATCAAGTTCACCTCGCCCTTTAGCACGTTCAAGGCCAATTACTGGGTCTATGTCGAGATAAATGGTTAAGTCGGGCTTTAGGCCTTTTAATACCATAGACGATAACGACGCTAGTGTATTTGAGCTAATACCGCGCCCGCCGCCTTGATACGCCTGCGACGATAAGTCGTGACGGTCGGCTAATATCCATTTACCTTTCTCAAGCGCAGGGTTTATTACGTTATGCATTAGCTGCGAACGTGCGGCGTACATAATAAGCAGCTCGGTTTCGAAGGCTATTTCTTCTTCGTGTTCGGCTTTTACTAATGTACGTAACGACTCGGCCAATGGCGTGCCGCCAGGTTCGCGTACGTTAATGTATTCTATTTGTTTTTTGTTTAAAAAGTCTTGGCAAAGTGAAATAGCGGTTGATTTACCCGCGCCTTCTAGGCCTTCTACTACTATAAATTTTGGTTTCATAAACACGTTAATTCTTTTTATTTAAAATATAGGTTTTAACTGCCGCGTTATGTTGTTTTAACGTGGTAGAAAATTGGTGGCTGCCATCGCCTTTTGCTACAAAGTAAACATAGTCGCTTTGTGGCGGGTTTACCGCAGCTAAAATAGCTTCTTTTGATGGCATAGCTATTGGCGTTGGCGGTAATCCATCAATACGGTAGGTATTGTATGGCGTGTGATTGCGTAAATCTTTGTATTTAATATCGCCGTCAAAGTTTTCACCCAGTCCATATATTACGGTTGGATCGGTTTGAAGGCGCATTTTTGTGTTTAACCGATTAACAAAAACCGAAGCAATTAACGGGCGCTCGCTGGCTACTGCGGTTTCTTTTTCAATAATTGAGGCCATTATTAGTGCCTCGTACGCGGTGTTGTAAGGTAAATTGTTAGCGCGTTTTTGCCATGCATCGCTTAGTGTTTGTTGCATGGTTTGTGCGGCGCGTTTTAATACACTGCTTGCGGTATCGTTATGCTGGTAGTGGTAAGTATCTGGAAATAACCAGCCTTCTAACAATGTATCTTCATTTATAATTTGCTTACCTAACTCGTCTAACTTTAGATCGTTATTTAAATTAGGCGCATTTTTAATATTTGCTAATACATCGCGCAGCGCTTGGCCTTCAATAATGGTAAAGCTAAAGCTGATTTGTTGACCTTGGTTTATTTTTTTATGTTATTAATAACACTGGTATTTGAAAGCTCGTAAAGCCCGGCTTTTAAATCGGTTAGTGTGGGGTCTAGCTTTGCAATAACTTGGTAACGCCAACAGCTTTCAACCCAGTTTTTTGCTTGCCATTGCTGGCATAATTTATTAAAACCGGTGCCCTTTTTTACCTCAAATTGCGTGCTTTCGCTTATATTTAGCGGGCTTTGTAGGGTTGCCTGCAATTGCTGATAGCCAATAGCTGTGCTAATGATCGCTAAAAAAGCGACTGATAAAATAACTTTTAACACTAAGCCTCCTTGGCTAATAAATTAGTTAGCAATGCGTTGCTGTGCGCTACATTAAAGCACTGTTGCTCTATGCGATTAACAGGTACTGCATGCATTAAGCTGTTGCATACAAATACAGCATCGGCCATGGTTAAATCGTTTACTGTAATGTGTTTAAACTCAACCGTTAATTTATCACATAACGCTTGCAGATAAACGCCCTTTATACCGCATTCATTGAGCTTTGGTGTAAATACTTTACCGTGTTTAATGGCAAATATATTAGCTGCTGAGGCTTCAATTACCTGGTTGTTGTAGTCGAGCACAAGTACGTCGTCGCAGTTTTGCGTTTGCATGGCTTTTTTAATGAGTACTTGTTCTAACCTATTTAGGGTTTTTAGCCCCGCAAGTAAAGGCTGCGCCGCTAATTTTATTGGGCTTATTCCAAGGCTAACACCCTGCTCTGCAAGCGCATTATAGTTTGCAGGGTATTCAAGCACGCTTACTACAATTGTTAAATTACATTCGCTCGGTAAGTTATATCCACGCCCGCCTTCACCGCGTGTTACGAGTATTTTTAACACGCCCGTTTGCTTTTGTTTTACTTGATTGTGTATGTGTTGCTCTAAAGGGCTAAAGTCGAGTTCAGGAAAGGCTAATCGCTCAGCACATTCAGCTAAGCGGGCTTTGTGGTAGTGCCAATATTCAACTTGCCCATTTACAATTTTTGCTGTTGTAAAAAAACCATCGCCATAGTTTAAGCCTCTGTCGGTTATGCTAACGGCGTTTGATTGGCTGGCATTTATGATTGTTTGCGTATTATTTATTATTTTTTGCATATAAAAAAAGCCCAGTTAAACAACTGAGCTCTTATAAAGTGGTTCGTTGTTAAAAAAGATTATACCTTTTTAAATAGCAACGAGCCATTAGTACCACCAAAGCCAAATGAGTTACACAGTGAATAATCTAGTTTTGCATCGCGTGCTGTATGCGCAATGTAATCTAGGTCACAGGCTTCATCTGGGTTATCAAGGTTGATAGTAGGCGACACTTTTTGATCTTTTAGCGACAATATCGACACGATTGATTCAACTGAGCCCGCTGCACCCAGTAAGTGACCCATCATCGATTTAGACGAGCCAACCATTACGTCTTTTGCAGCATCACCAAAAATAGATTTAACGGCGGCAGTTTCGGCTTTATCGCCAGCGTTGGTCGATGTACCGTGAGCGTTTATGTAGCCTACTTGCTCTGCATTTACTTGCGCATCTTTTAATGCGTTTTCCATTGCAAGGGCTGCGCCTGCACCGTCTTCTGGTGGAGATGTCATATGGAATGCATCGCCACTCATACCAAAACCAACTAGCTCGGCATAAATGTTTGCGCCACGTGCTTTTGCGTGTTCGTATTCTTCAACAACTACAACACCAGCACCATCAGAAAGTACAAAACCGTCACGGTCTTTATCCCACGGGCGCGACGCTGCTTGTGGGTCGTCGTTACGTGTTGATAATGCGCGTGCCGCGTTAAAGCCACCCATACCTATAGGTGTACACGCTTTTTCGGCACCGCCAGCAACCATTGCGTCGGCATCGCCGTAGGCAATCATACGTGCTGCATGGCCAATGTTATGTAAACCTGTCGTACACGCAGTTACAATTGAAATGTTAGGGCCACGTAGTCCGTACATTATTGATAAATGACCCGAGATCATATTAATAATGGTAGAAGGCACATAAAATGGAGATAGCTTACGTGGGCCACTGTTAAGTAACTTAACGTGGTTTTCTTCAATTAGCGTTAGGCCGCCAATACCAGAGCCAACAGCAACACCAATGCGCGTTGCGTTTTCTTCTGTGATTTCTAGGCCTGAATCTTTAAAGGCTTGAACACCCGCTGCTAAACCATATTGGATAAATAAATCCATTTTTTTTGCATCTTTTGGTGGCATATAAGCCGATGCATCAAAGTCGTTGATTAAACCAGCGAACTTTGTTCCAAATTTTGATGTGTCAAAGTGTGTTATTGTTTGTATACCACTTTTAGCATCTAATAAGCCTTGCCAGGTTGATTGAACATCATTGCCTAGCGGCGTCAACATTCCTAAGCCAGTTACGACGACACGACGTTTAGCCACGGTTTGCCTCCAATAAGGGATATTTATAATTTTATTAAAATTTTAACCATTTTAATTTTTAAATGGTTTTTTAATCCAATTAGATTCACAAGGGGATCATCATACCCAAGCAACCTCAAAGTGCGAGTCTCAAACTTGTTTGACAACACATAACGCAAACAAAATTAATGTTAGTTAAATTTGGGGAGTTAAGGTTTGATTTTTGAATCATGAACTTTGAGGTGGTTTGAATACATAGATTAAAGGCAGCGAATGCTGCCTTTAATATACAATTGATTACTCAGCGTGAGCTGTTACGTAATCGATTGCGCTTTGAACTGTAGTGATCTTTTCAGCTTCTTCATCTGGGATCTCAGTGTCAAACTCTTCTTCAAGAGCCATTACTAGTTCTACAGTATCAAGAGAATCTGCACCTAGGTCATCTACGAAAGAAGATTCGTTTTTAACTTCTTCTTCTTTAACACCTAGTTGTTCAATGATAATTTTTTTTACGCGTTCTTGGATATCGCTCATTCTTCTTTCCTTTATTAAAACGCCAATGCGTTATTTTCAGATTGCGGGGTAGTTTACGCCGCATAATTCTCTGATTCAATGATTTGACCGTAAATAATTGTCTGGTCAAACCTCTGAGTGTGTGTTTTCCCTGTTATCGCTTATTTTAATAGCAATTTCAAGTATGTTTAAAGCAAGTTCACAAATAATTCAATGTTTTTTAGTGAATTATGCCAACTTAATTTTACTTTTGTAATGGCTATATGGTTATTAAACCATATACATCGCGCCATTTACATGCAAAGTTTCACCTGATACATACGCAGCAGCGTCAGATGCTAAATAACACACTGCAGCTGCAATTTCGTCAGGCTGACCTAAACGACCCGCTGGCACATTGGCTAAAGTGGCTGCTTTTTGGTCATCGGTTAGCTCGTTGGTCATATCTGTTTGGATAAAACCCGGTGCAATTACGTTCACTGTAATACCGCGTGAGGCAACTTCGCGTGCTAATGATTTAGAAAAACCAATAACACCTGCTTTAGCCGCAGCGTAGTTAGCTTGCCCTGCATTACCCATAGTGCCTACTACCGAACCAATATTAATGATACGGCCGTTCTTTTTCTTCATCATTGGGCGTAACACTGCCTTAGACAAACGGAAAATAGAGCTTAGGTTGGTGTCGATAATATCGTCCCACTCGGCTTCTTTCATTCGCATAAGTAAATTGTCGCGCGTTATACCTGCGTTATTTACTAGTACGTCAATATCACCTAAGTCGGCTTTTATTGCTGCCAAAGTAGCCTCAATTGAAGCAGGATCGGTGACGTTTAATGCATAACCTTTACCGTTATCACCTAAATAGTCACTAATGTTAGCTGCACCTGACTCGCTTGTTGCTGTACCAGCAACTTTTGCGCCTTGTGCAACCAGCATAGTTGCAATTGCTTTACCAATACCACGGCTTGCGCCTGTAATTAGGACAACTTTGCCCTCTAAAGAAAATAAGTTAGACATTTTTTTACTCTTATTTAGCTGTATCAATTGAAGCGGCGTCGTTTACTGAGCCACATACCATTGCTTTATCAATTCGTTTTGCCAGGCCTGTTAATACTTTACCCGGACCAAATTCGTAGCTTTGCGTTACACCTTGCGCTACTAATGCTTGCACGGTTTCTGTCCAGCGTACTGGGCTGTATAATTGGCGTACAAGTGCATCTTTAATCGCGTTAGCTGAACTTTCTGCTTTTACATCTACATTATTGATTACATCACACTTAGGTGTATTAAATGTTAAAGCGGCTAAATCATTCGCCAGTTTTTCTGCTGCCGGCTTCATCAGTTCGCAGTGCGAAGGCACACTAACCGATAGCGGTAATGCGCGTTTTGCGCCCGCTTCTTTACAGGCTACTGAGGCTCTATCTACTGCCGCTTTATGCCCGGCTATTACAACTTGACCTGGTGAATTGTAGTTAACTGGCGATACAACTTCGCCTTGCGCCGATGCTGCACACGCCGCTTTAATTTCGTCGTCGCCTAAACCAATAATAGCCGCCATAGATCCCACACCTGCAGGTACGGCTTCTTGCATGTACAAGCCACGGTTTTCTACTAATTTTACAGCTTCGCTTAAACTAATTACGTTACTGCATACCAGTGCTGAATATTCACCTAAGCTGTGCCCGGCCATGACAACATCGGCGTCTGAGTTTTTAGCTAACCAGTCGCGATAAATCGCAACACTTGCGGTTAATAATGCAGGTTGAGTTCGGTGGGTTTCGTTTAGTTTTTCTTCTGGACCGTTAAGAACTAACGCTGCTAAGTCGTATCCCAATGCGGTTGATGCTTCTGCAAACGTTGATTTTACAATGTCGGAGGTTTCTAGGAGCGCTTGTAACATACCTACGCTTTGCGAACCTTGACCTGGGAATAGAAGTGCAATTTTTTGTGCCATACTTTGCTCTTTTTAATTAAACAAATAAATAATGAAATACACGGCACATCAATTTACTGATTGGCCACCGTGTCTTTAGAATGTGTTTTTTCGAAAATAGCGGCTATTTTAGTGGGAAGTTGGCGTTCAACTTCTTTTACCGCTTCATCGATTGCTGCTTGAAATGCTTTAGCTGAGGCATTTCCATGGCTTTTAACGACAATACCGCGCAATCCTACCAGAGAAGCACCGTTATACTGGTCGGGGTTCACCCTTTTATAGAGTTTTTTTATGATTGGGCTTAGCATAAACGCCATACATTTATATAAAAGGTGTTTTTCGAGGGCTTTTGAGAACTTATTCATGATAAGTTTGGCTATGCCTTCACAGGTTTTAAGGGCAACGTTGCCAACGAACCCTTCACATACGATAACGTCGGCCTTGCCTGTAAAAATATCGCTGCCTTCACTGTAGCCAATATAATTTATATGCGGACTTTGCTGCATTAATTGTGCGGCATGTTTTATGTCGTCGTGACCTTTTATGTCTTCGGCACCAATGTTTAGCAAACTTACCCGTGGGTTATCGCAGCCAAGCGCTTGGCCAGCAACCACTGAGCCCATTAAGCCAAATTGGTAGAGTATTTCGCTATCGCAATGTACGTTGGCGCCTAGGTCGAGCAAATAAACTGGATTTTTACGCTCTGTAGGTACCGATGAAATAAGTGCGGGACGTTTTACACCGGGTAACATTTTTAATACGTAATGCGCCATAAAAAATAATGCGCCAGTATTACCTGAACTTACACAGGCTTGAGCCTCGCCTGATTTAACTAAATCAAGGGCAACGCGCATTGAGGAATCTTTTTTAGAACGAACAGCAACAGCAGGTTCGCAGGCATTGGTGACTATTTCACTACAGTGACGAATTATGAGTCTTGGATGAGATAAAGAATCGAGGGATTCGAGTTCTTTAGATATAACTTGCTCGTTACCACACAGTATAAGTGTAAGGTTGGCGTGAGCGTTTACTGCACTAACAGCAGCAGGAATAGATGAACGGGGGCCGTAATCGCCCCCCATCATATCTAACGCTATGGTTAGATTATTCAGCATCAAAGCAATCTCTTAGTTAGAAATTACTTGAACGCCTTTGTAGTAACCGTCAGCAGTTACATGGTGACGACGATGAGTCTCACCTGAAGTTTGGTCAACTGTTAAAGTTGGACCGTTGATCGCATCGTGTGAACGGCGCATGCCGCGTCTTGCACGAGACTTTTTGCTTTTTTGTACAGCCATTAGTCTTCTCCTAAGAATCTTTCTTAAGTTGTTTCAAAATATCAAATGGATTTGGTTTATCATCTTCCGCTTTTAATACACCAAAGCTGGCAGGCTTTGACGAGTAATTGCACGAAGCTTCGTTGTGTGTAGGCACTAATGGCACCGCTAAAATTAGTTCGTCTTCGATTAACTCAAACACGTTAATTTCACCGTTTTCATCAAGCGCTACTTCATCGTAGTCTTCTGGAAGATCATCCGACTCAGCATCCAAACCAATTGGCGAATACATAAAGTCTTGATCCAAATCCAACCCTAAATCATCATTACAACGTTGACAAGTTACAGTAACGTGTGTGGACAAATTGCCGCTAATCACAACTAAACCTTGCTCATCGTTTTTGCACTGAATTTTTACCGCTATTTCACCTACTTCTTCCTGTACAACACCTCGTAAACGAGTCAGTTTTTCAAGCGGTACAATACCATCGTATGATAAACGGTGTTGCGCTGCTTTCCCAGGATGAAGAGTGAAGGGAATTTTTACCTTTTGCATAGGGGCTGCATCATATAGATAGTTAGTTTGTTAGTCAAAGTAAAAAACCATTTTTACTAGGTTTTTCACGTGTTTTACTCACGGATCTGATTTATCCTAACTCAATCTGATTTATCTTAGGAAAACCATTCATGAAGCACTCGCTTATTTTAGCCTCAAGCTCGCCTTTTAGGCAGTCTTTATTACAAAAATTTAATTTACCGTTTGAAACCTTTTCGCCCGATGTTGACGAATCAGCCCTTGAAAACGAAACACCCAATGAGTTAGTTAAGCGTTTAAGTGAACTTAAAGCTGCTGAAGCTATTAAACATTTTAACGAAGGTTTAGTTATTGGCTCTGATCAAGTGGCTGTGTTTAATGACCAAATTTTAGGTAAGCCGCACACTAAAGAAAACGCTGTAAAACAATTAAGCTTATTTAGTGGACAAACCGTAACTTTTTTAACGGGATTATGTGTTTTTGATATTCAAAGTGGGCAAAGCAAAAGTGTTGTTGAGCCATTTAATGTGACCTTTAAAACACTAACAACAGCACAAATTAGCGCATACTGCGATGCAGAACAGCCTTATAACTGTGCGGGTAGCTTTAAAAGTGAAGGACTCGGCATTTGTTTATTTGAAAAACTAAGCGGTGACGATCCTAATAGTTTAATTGGTTTACCACTCATTAAACTCAGCCAATTATTAGCTGAGTTTAATGTTGATGTATTGAGCCTACAAACTAAATACATTAATAAAAACAGTAAATAATTATTTAAAGTAACGTTGAAAAATTACCAACTCATACTTTACCGACCTTATTGTTGATGATAAGTTGATTTGAGTGAAAATTAAACAAAATGGAACAAAATAATGAAATGGATATTTATACTTTTTTCACTCACTTTTAGTAGCTTTAGCCTCGCTGCAACAGTAGACGTTTATGCTTGCGACTCTTGCGATTATGATAAAGCGGTTGTAATTGCTAAAAAACATCCCAAACTTCCTAATTGTCGTTGGGAACCTGTAAATGGAGAACAAATTGAATTCGGCAGTTCTTTCTTCATTTGTGATACCTCATCAACCGATTTAATAATTGCAAACGCAAGAACTAAAAACGCTTTTAAATTTAATGTAAAAACCACAAACATTTCATCTACAACACCTGATTACGGCTACAGATCAACAGTCAAAGACTTATCGCTGTCTTCTGCAGAAAGTGATTTATTACATGAGTTTTATACTATAGACCAAGATTTTAAAAATGCAGTATCAAGTGTGGGCACCACAACTTTTAACTCAACTCAACTATTTGCTCAATTAAATTTTAGTTCCAATGATAATAGCTGTACAAGCCATCCTACTGGTTACTTTGACAATCTTCGTACCAAAAATGAGATACATGATTGGTTAACTTCAAAAATAACAGAAAAATTAGCTGGGGCGGCTTGGTTTGACTTTTTTGAGGATGCTGATTTTACAGGCGGGGGGCTGACTCTAAGCAAAGGCGGTTTAGGATTCCAAATCAGTTTACAGCATAATGAAATTGGTAATTTTGTAACTAAAGTTTATGAAGACACTAACAACATGCTAAATTTTGAAGTCAAGTATCATGGTGAAATTGACTTAAATGGAGACCGTAAATTAGCGTTAAGTTATAAATTAAATCGTGGTGTATCAACGATTGATGGAATAAGGATGAATATGTTGTTCGCGCCAACTGTTGATTTATCAGGTACGTTAATTTCTAATTGTTTACGTGACTTCATAGAAAGAAACAGTGAAGGAGTAGAAATAATAACCCCTGGAGGTGGTACTGTCGGAGACCCCGGTGATTCATCAGGTGCTGGTATGTGTCTTAAAAAAGTAAAAACAACCGTTTGTTCAACAGATCACAATGGGGTTTCATGTACTAGGAGTATTATTAACATACCTTGCTAAAATGTGTTTTTATTTTGTGTATTGAGCATTATTTTTTAAAATTTAATGGAATGAGTCAAACGCGTAGATTTTTATTATATTAAAATTTACGCGTTTAAATTTTTACTTTTAAACGCCTATTATCGTCACTCTTTCTGTGCTCTAAGTTTTATTAAACAGCTTGATAGCGCTTTATCAAGGGGTGCCTCAACGCGCATGGTGGTTTCGTTTTTAGGGTGATAAAAACTTAAATCGTGGGCGTGTAAAAATAAGCGATTTAAACCTACTTTGCGCATTCCTGCGTCAAACGCTTGGTCACCATATTTATCGTCGCATGCAATTGGATGCCCTTTACATTGTGTGTGTACGCGAATTTGATGCGTTCGCCCTGTTACTGGCGACGCTTGTACTAATGAGCATTCGTTAAAACGCTCTAGTACTTTAAAACGAGTATGCGACGGTTTGCCTTCAACGTTGTCAACACGTACAACGCGCTCGCCCGATTTGAGTGTATTTTTGCGCAGGCCTTCGGTTACATTTTTAGTTTTACCATCCCACTGCCCGTCAACTAATGCCCAGTAGTTTTTTTCCATGGTTTTTTCACGAAGTTGCTCGTGCAACGATGTTAAAACAGATCGACGTTTTGAAATAAGTAAACACCCCGATGTATCGCGGTCAAGCCTGTGCACTAGCTCAAGGTTACGCTCTTCAGGGCGAAGTACGCGTAGCGCTTCTATTAAGCCATAACTTAAACCACTGCCGCCATGAACTGCCATGCCCGACGGTTTATTTATAACAATAAGGTATTTGTCTTCAAATAAAATATCGTCTTCAAGGCGCGTTACTTTATCTAGTTTTGAAGGTACAAACTCTTCGCGCTCAGCCACTTTTATAGGTGGGATACGAATAACGTCGTCTAACTGTAATTTATACACTGGCTTAATGCGTTTTTTATTTACACGCACCTCGCCTTTTCTAAGAATTTTGTAGATTGCGCTTTTAGGCACCCCTTTTAAATGGGTAATAAGAAAGTTATCAATTCGCTGACCTAAATGGTCTTCGTTGATCGTGACAAAAGATACTTGTAAGCCGGTTTTTTCTGACATTGCCTAATCACTGATTTAAGTAAAATAATTTAGTTGCTAACACTGTTATAATAGTGGGATAATCAGCAGCGCAAATATTTAGTATTTGCAAATAACAACGGTGCTTTTTAACTTAACACATTAAAACATTCGTGATGCACATTCTGGGTAGCCGATCATACAGATCCGAGTTAAGTTTTCCAAAGCTTTTATACATACCTAGTAAACACGTGCGGTCAACTAACAGCAATGCGCGTAATATATTGCAGGTTAAGTTTGAACATGAAGTGGTTTTTAATGCGATTGATAAAGCAATGAACAGATAATTTGTCTGATAGTGACGGTGTAAAAAAACGCCGTTCAGCAACTGCTCAATTATTGTAGTACCGTAAAGCAGCTTATTTAGAACTAAAAAAGTCTAATAAATAAGTATTCATTAACATCGGCAGCGAATTTTGCTCTTAAACCAGGATTTAGCGATACATCACACTGTATTGCTCACCCACTTAATGAGCCCTACGCGCCTAATATGAATGACATTTAATAAGATTGATATGACAGGCCGACTTCTGGGTAAAACTTGTAGACGTAGCTGAAAAGCCGACAGTTTTAACACCATTAAGAATTTAATAGCGTTTAGTACGCTATTGTTTGCCAGCATTTAAAAAATACTGCTTACGAAAATACAGAGCCGTTCCGTTAAAGACCCAGTCGTGAGGCTGCACATTCTAAAAATAGGAACAACTGAACAGGCGAGAAAACATCGTCATGTCAGCGACATAATTTAATAGAGTAACAATATGAAACGTATGCTAATCAATGCAACGCAGCAAGAAGAAATGCGCGTAGCACTGGTTGATGGCCAGCGCCTATATGATTTAGATATAGAAAGCCCAGGTCATGAACAGAAAAAAGCCAATATTTATAAAGGCAAAATCACACGCATTGAACCATCTTTAGAAGCAGCATTTGTTGATTACGGTGCTGATCGTCATGGTTTCCTTCCTTTAAAAGAAATTGCCCGCACTTACTTCCCTGCTGGTTACACCTTTAATGGTCGTCCGAATATTCGTGACGTGATCAAAGAAGGCCAAGAAGTAATAATTCAGGTTGATAAAGAAGAACGTGGCCAAAAAGGCGCAGCGTTAACAACTTTTATTAGTGTTGCTGGTAGTTACTTGGTACTTATGCCTAATAACCCTCGTGCTGGCGGTATTTCTCGCCGTATTGAAGGTGATGAGCGTACCGAACTTAAAGAAGCACTCAGCCGTTTAGAACTACCTAAAGGTATGGGCTTAATTGTGCGTACTGCGGGTGTTGGTAAATCGTTTGAAGAATTAAATTACGATTTAAAAGCGTTATTAGTTCACTGGGAAGCTATTAGACAAGCTGCCGACAGTGCTAAAGCGCCGTTTTTAATCCACCAAGAAAGCAACGTAATTTTCCGTGCGATTCGTGATTACTTACGTCGTGATATTGGCGAAATTTTAATTGATAAACCACGTGTTTTTGAAGAAGCTAAAGCGCACATTGAGCGTTTTCGTCCTGACTTTATGAGCCGCGTTAAGCTTTACCAAGGCGACACACCGTTATTTACACATTACCAAATTGAAAGCCAAATTGAGTCTGCGTTCCAACGTGAAGTGCGTTTACCATCAGGCGGTTCAATTGTTATTGACCCTACTGAAGCACTTACGTCTATCGATATCAACTCGTCTAAAGCAACAAAAGGCGGCGATATTGAAGAAACAGCACTTAATACTAACCTTGAAGCAGCTGACGAAATTGCACGCCAATTACGTTTACGCGACTTAGGTGGTTTGATTGTTATAGATTTCATCGATATGACACCGCCACGTCACCAGCGTGAAGTAGAAAACCGCTTAAAAGACGCTGCGCGCCCAGATCGTGCTCGTGTACAAATTGGTAAAATTTCTCGCTTTGGTTTACTTGAAATGTCGCGTCAGCGCCTACGCCCTTCATTAGGTGAAGCAAGCCAAGGTGTGTGTCCTCGTTGTAGTGGCCAAGGTACGGTTCGTTCTAACGAGTCTATTGCTCTGTCTATCCTTCGTTTAATTGAAGAAGAAGCAATTAAAGACAACACTTCTCAAGTAAATGCACAAGTACCTGTTGCTGTTGCCGCCTACTTGTTAAACGAACAACGCCGTAGTGTTCACCGTATTGAAAAGCATCACAAGTGTGATGTAGTGATTATTCCTAATCAACACATGGAAACACCACACTACGAAGTAATGCGCTTACGTAAAGACGAAACACTTGAAACAGTAAGTTACGAGCAAGTTGTTGCGCCTGAACCAGAAGCGTTTGAAATGTCAAAATCGCCTGCAGCACCTGTTCGTGAAGAGCCTATGCTAAAAGGTGTTGTTATGCCTTCAAGCCCTGCTCCACAAGCAGCGCCGGCTCCAGCAGCTAAACCTGCAGCGGTAGCCGCTAAAGAAGAAGCGGGATTATTTACTGCAATTGCTAACTGGTTTAAATCTATTTTTGCTAGCGAAACACCTGAGCAGAAAAAAGAAGCCGTTGAAAAGCAGCAAGAAGAAGCACGTAATAATAAACGTCGTGGAAACGATAATCGTCGTCGTAATAACAATCAACGTCGTCGCAATAACCCACGCTCTAAACAGCGCACAGAACGCAATACTGATGAAGTAGAAACAAAAACTAATTCACCGGTAGCAAACGAGAACCAAGAAAAGAACGAAAACCGCAACAAGCGTCGTCGTAATTCTAACTCTCGTAAGCGCCCTGAGCACAAAGCAGATAAAGATCAAGCTAAAGCAGCAGATGCGCCTGCAAAAGCAAATGCTGATACGAATGCTGAAGAAGCACCTAAAGAGCATAAGCCTAAGGTTCGTCGTCAACGTCGTAACGTTCGTAAGAAAGTACGTATTCAAGACGAAAACGCTGAGCAACTACAAGCAACTGAACAAACTCCGGTTGAAACAGCTGCAGTAGAAGAAAAGCCGCAGGTTCAAGCAAAGCCTGAAGCTCAAGAAAAGCCAGTAGCCGCTGAAAAGCCTGCACCTGTAAAAGAAGAAAAAGTAGAGACTGTTGAGTCGAAAGATGAAACTGTAGCAACTGAAGAAGAGCAAACGCGTACACGTTCGCGTCGTTCTCCTCGCCATCTTCGAGCATCAGGTCAGCGTCGTCGCCGCCCTGAAGGTGAAAGTGCTGAAACTAAATCTGATGAAGCGCCTGCTTTTGTTCCGGTTGCTGACCAAGCTGCTGCAGAGTACGAAGCAGAACTTAAGGCTAAATCTGAAGAAACGGCTGTTGACGCTTCTGAACAGGTTGAACAAGCCGTTGCTGTTGAAGATTTAGCTAAAGTTGAAGTTGCTCAAGAGCAAGTAAAAGCTGAAGAGCCAGTGCAAACTGAAGAGCCAGTGAAAGCTGAAGAACCAGTGCAAACTGAAGAACCAGTAAAAGCTGAAGAACCAGTTAAAGCTGAAGAACCAGTTAAAGCTGAAGAACCAGTTAAAGCTGAAGAGCCAGTGCAAGCTGAAGAGCCAGTTAAAGCTGAAGAACCAGTTAAAGCTGAAGAGCCAGTTAAAGCTGAAGAACCAGTTAAAGCTGAAGAGCCAGTTAAAGCTGAAGAACCAGCTTTAGAAGCTGAAGTGGTACCGGTTGAAACTACAGAGACGCCTGTGGAAGCTAAAGAAGCACCAGTAGTTGAAAAAGCGGCTGAGGCAACTTTAAATTCTAAAACAGTGATCACTAAAGGACACGCAAGTGCGCCAATGGCACAACCTGCTCCAGCAGCAGATAGTGAAGTAAAACATGTACCAGTGGCTATGGCTCACGATAAACGTGAACTTATCCCTGATAGTGGTTTACGCCCAGGTTCAATTAAACCTGCTGGTCGTGCAAGTTCTGCAATGACAAAAACGTTAAGCGCTGATTAGTAAATAAACGCTTAATTTAAAAGCCCCGCTATTTTAAATAGCGGGGCTTTTTTGTTTTAAATCAGTAATGCTTTCACTTAGAACAAAATACAGTAACAAGAAGCTGCGCTTCTAACGTGAGCAAGCTCTACGTTTACAAAACAAAGCCAAACTTTCCCCTTTGAACGCACTGTTTGCTAGTTTTTGAACACCGGGTTTTTATCCTGAAAAAAATATTCACAAAGAGGTTAAGAGACGCTGCGCTTTTAGAGAAGTGAAAATACGGCTTAAATTTGTTTGTCTACTCATTTGCTCCTCATTCTCTTCTCTTTGTGCAATTTGAATCTTTAATTTAATAAAAGGTGCGAAAAATTAGCAGATAGCTTTAAATTAACTATTGGCGTAACAGGCAATAAAAAAGCGCGATATAAATATCACGCTTTAAATCTCTTTATTGTGGGAATGCTTGGCTTATTCGCCTTCACTTTCCATAAAGCGTTGCAGTTGATCTTTAAGGTTTGGTGGAATACCTTTAATTACTAACGTATCTGTTGCTTCGTTGTAGGTTACACGCTCACCTAAATGCTTGCGCTCAAAGCTTACACTCACACCGCCGCCTAAGCCTGAAAATTTAACCATACTGGTCACGGTTTTTTTATCGACTGGGAACGTTTCTTCTAAATCGTAACTTTGGTCCTTGCAAAAGCTGTCAAACGGACTGTCATCGCCTTTTGAAATAGCCGCTGATAGTTCGGTTACGCTTGCTTCTTCACCGGTCGTTACACAATCGTTACAGTAATCAAAAACCTGCTTACGTAAATCGTCTTTTTCTGATTTATCAAACTGCTGCTCAGATAGGTAATCTTCTACTGCATTTAGCATAACTTGGCTTTGTTGTTTAGGATCAACACCTTCTTCACAGCCTAAAAAGTCTAAGAAAAAATCAGCAACTTTTCGCCCTGCTCTGCCTTTAATAAACGAAATATAACGATTATCCTCAGGTTGTGTATCCCAAGCCGTTAAATCTATACGTGCTGCTAATTGCATACGAGAAATGTCAAGATGACGCGATGCTGCTAAATCAAGCTCAGAGGTCATTGAGTAATGCTCTTTGATATTAATCATAGCAATTAACATGTAGTCCGTAGCCACGTACTGATAATGACAAAATACCAAGTAGCCTGTTTCGTTAAATGCGTATTTATCTAGCTCTTCTTTTAATACGGTAGATGCTTGCTCAGTTAAATGCCAAAAGCCCAGCTCGTTATTGCGGTAACTTTGCATTGATGACGCAACAATACTGTTTTTCTCGCCACTAAAGGCACAGTAACCTTTACCTGGCTTGCCCGTGAATGCATGGTGTAATTGTTCGATAAAAACAGCCACTTTATCATTAATGATCATTTCGTCATTGCGAAGGTGAATTTGCGTATCGTCATCTTTTTTGTCTACATAATGAACGACTAATTTTTTAACGTCTGTTGTCATCTTTGTTTTTCACGCCTCAAGTGTTAAAATACGGGAATATAACTATTTTATTGAACCAACTGATGCCAATCTTATCAAAATACTCTAATGAAGAAGTAGAACAAATCGTCGACCAGCTTATTGATGTGCTAACTCAACACAAAGCACCGGTTGATTTAAGTCTTATGTGTTTAGGAAATTCTATCACGCATATCCTAAAAGAGCATGTACCAACAGGGAAAAGACAAGCTGTAACTGAGAACTTTGCAAAAGCACTTTCACAGTCGGTTAAATAAACGCATGAATTTATCGCAGCACAATCAGTTTTCATCAAAAGCAAGTCAGTTGCTAAGTTGGGGGCATTGGTTTACCTTCGCCAACATAGGTTTAGCGCTACTAATTAGCTTAAGCTATTTATTTGCTGACTCGCCACCAACAAGCTTCATGGGCATTACATACATGCTAGTAACATGGCTTAGCCATACTAGCTTTATTGCCTTTTTGGCGTTTGTGCTGACGGTATTTCCTTTAAGTTTAGTGTTTCCTTACCCACGCCATATTCGTGGCATGGCCGCTGTTATTGCAACCTGTGGCGCGTCTTTATTAACGTTAGACGCCTATGTATATGTTAACTTGGGTTATCATTTAAACCCTTCAGCCCTGCCTGAAATTATTTCCTTACTTTGGAACCGCTTAACCACTTCTCCAGCGCTTACTACGTTTCTTGCGGGCGGTATTGTGCTATTGATTTTAGGTTTTCAATTAGTGGTAAGCAATTATACTTGGCACCATTTGGCACGCTTAAAACAGTTTAAATTTGCACGCTATGCAATTTCGTTTTTAGTGATCTGTTTTGCTTTTAGCCACAGCATTCATATTTGGGCAGACGCTAACTTAAAATTTGATATTACCAAGCAAGACAATGTGTTGCCGCTTTCGTACCCAACCACTGCGAAAAGCTTATTGGCTAAAAACGATTTACTAGATATAGAAACTTATAACCAAGCTCATAGCGTAAAAATTAATAACCAAAATATTAATTATCAGCCACCGGCTCCACTGCTAAAGTGTGATGACTTTACTCAGGCTAATGTAGACATATTTGTATTTGATACTGATGCACAACTAGTTGAGTTTGCAAATAACCACAAAGAGCTTCATAAAACGGAACTGTTTTTACAGCCTACTAACCATGACGATACGCTGTTTGGTTTAGTGTATGGTTTACCTTCATTTTACAAAGCCGCTATTTTACAAGAACAAATACTGCCTGCATGGCAAAGCCAGCGCCGTAGTATTGAAGTTATGGGTATTGATAGCCTTAGCTTTATTAATGATCAAGCTCACACCAATAATGCCATTAGAGTTATTAATGGTGCTGCCGAGCAAGCGCCACGAAACAACTCGCATGTTTTTGCCTTTAGTTTAGCAAGCGATAACGCTGAAGTAGTCACTACATCTACCTTATATACTTCTGAGAAGAATATTGCTGAAGTAAATGGGCTTATCCAACCTAGCGATTTAATTACAACAAGCGTTGGAAAATACTTAAATTGTAGCGCCATTGCTAAGCAAACAATGCTCGGTGTAAACTTATATAAGAAAAAAGATGACATGGGTGTTAACTACAGCCAAGGTGTTGTAATTGCATATAAAAAAGATAGAATCACTTTAATAGACTCAGATGGTAACTTTAAAAATATTTCTGCCGCTGAGGGGTTTTCTATTGAACAACGCTTAGATATCCCATTTTTAGTACAAAGTATTAAAAAGCTAAAAACCTTCTCTGAATAGTCATGATGTTAACCTAGCTTGCGATAATGCCAAGCTAGGTTATAGTTTTATAACACGTTAATTGCTTAGCAAAAAAATACGTTCATGGATGGCTATTATGACTAAACCTACTTACCTTTTTATTGTGCTTGGTATTCTTTTATTGAGTACACACAGCAACGCAACTACCTACTACAAATGCGTGACCGAAAAAGGCACAACCTTTTCTCAGTTCCCTTGCGATAACCAAGCGACAGCTTATAAAGTGACTACCGCTAATGTCACAGAGTCAGGGCCTGATATTGATTATTCAAAACAATTAAATGCACTTGAACGAGAACAACTTTTAAAAGGCTTAGAGGCAGAGCTGCGCAGTAATAACCATAAGCTTGCTATTCTCGACAGAAAAAAACAACGTAATGAATACAAGCAAAAAGAACGCCTAAATCATATTCTGGCTGACGACGATAAAAAGCGAATTGCAAAAGACATTACCAAAAAACTGAAGCTAATAAATAAAGAATATAAAAAAGAAGTATCTACAGTCACCAAACGAATTAAAAAACTTGAAGAAAAAAATCGAACGTTACAAAAAAAGTAATTAGCAAACATATTACTTAACTTACAATTTGCACTTTTAGTTTATCGATTAATTTAGCTTGGTTTTAAACTTAAAATAACATACCCTTAACAAAATAGAGTATAAACTCTAGTGTCAATTAAGGAGTGCTAATGCAGCCACGTAGTATTGCTGAATTAATTTTAACTGGCTTTAAAAAGCACTATCAGCTTTTTCAAAAAATAACCGCTCAAGCGCCCCTTGCCTTTGCCAAACAAGACTGGCAAGCAATTAATGATATTAGCCGTTTACGTATTAGTTATTACGATGAGCGTGTTAACGAAACAATACATACCTTAAAGCAAGACCATCCTTCGCACGAACTTGACGAAACCCTTTGGCTTGAAGTTAAAAAGCTATACCAAGAGTTCTTGTGCTTTCACCCTCAGGCTGAACTTGCTGAAACATTTTATAACTCGGTGTTTTGCAGGCTTTACCACAGACGCTATTTTCATAACGATTTTATATTTGTACAAGCCACCCTAAAAGATGCGCCATCGGTTCCTGTTGAGTCAGAATACCGAAGTTACTTTCCGGTTGTTGATGGCCTTAAACCCACAATTAAACGCATTATTAACCACTTTGACTTTAAAGCACCTTTTGTTGATTTAGAACGCGATATTCGTCTGCTAGTAAAAGCATTTTATAAGCAAGCCCCCGACACTCATCATCAACCCTGGAAAATGCGCTTTGATATTTTACATACCGCGTTTTATCGCAATAAAGCTGCTTACATAGTAGGACGGGTTGTGTCTGAAAGTGGTGTTCAGCCGTTTATAATTGCTGTTCTTCATCATGAAGATAAAGGCTTATATTTAGATGCCCTACTCACTAAATCATCACAGATGCGTGTTATTTTTGGTTTTGCTCGCGCTTACTTTATGGTTGAAACGCACGCGCCTTCTGCGCTGGTACGTTTTTTAAATGAGCTTATGCCCAATAAAACTATGGCAGAACTCTATAACGCTATAGGCTTTCATAAGCAGGGAAAAACCGAGTTTTATCGAGAATTTTTAAATCATTTAACGCATTCGAATGACGAATTTACCATTGCACCAGGTACTCCAGGTATGGTGATGATGGTGTTTACCCTGCCTTCTTTTGGTTATGTATTTAAAGTCATTAAAGACAAATTTGGTGAGAGTAAACCATTTGGCCGCGATACAGTTTTGAAAAGGTATCAACTCGTAAAAAGCCATGACCGAGTTGGCAGAATGGCCGATACAATAGAATATTCAAACGTCGTATTTCCTTTGGCGCGCTTTGATAGTAATTTACTTGAGCAACTGCACAAAACAATTGGCTCGTCGATGGTCATTGAAGGTGATTGGCTGATCATAAAACATTTGTATATTGAGCGCCGTATGACGCCACTGAACTTATTTTTGGAAAATGCTGACGACGAAAGCGCTGCAGATGCAATAGAGGAATACGGCCAAGCATTAAAAGAAATGATAGCGGTTAATATTTTTCCTGGTGATATGCTATTGAAAAACTTTGGCGTAAGTAAACATAAGCGCATAATTTTTTATGATTACGACGAAGTACAATATTTAACAGACATGAACTTTAGAGCTTTACCTAAAGCGAAAAGTTACGATGATTACTTAATGGATGAACAAACTTACTCTGTTGCCCCGCAAGACGTTTTTCCGGAGCAACTTTGCACATTTGTAACACCCAATCCAACATACAAACAGTTTTTAATAAGCACACACCCTGAACTGATTGATGTTAATTTTTGGAAGCAGGCCCAACAAAATATAAAAAATGGCCTAATAAATCATATTTACCCGTACCCGACAGCACAGCGTTTTATCCATCACTGGTAAGCGCAAGGACACACACATGAATATAAGCAAAATAGATTTAAATTTACTTGTATACCTCGATACTCTACTTCGAGAGTGCAACGTTACACGCGCAGCAAATCAACTTAGCATTACTCAACCGGCCATGAGTAACGGCCTAAAGCGCCTTCGAAACCTTTTTAATGACCCTATTTTAGTTCGTACCAGCGATGGTATGGTACCAACAGAGCGTGCCATAGAGTTACAGCCAGTTATTCGTGGCATACTTATGACACTTGAAGAAACACTTGCACCAAATAGAGAGTTTGAAGCCAGCCAAAGTAAACGTGTATTTAGGATAATGGCCAGTGACTATGCAGCAAGCACACTTGCACCAAAACTACTGAGCAAACTGCACGAAGAAGCCCCAGATACAACTTTAGATATACTTACGCCAAGTGACGTGACCTTTCATGATGTTGAAAATGGCAAAGTAGATATGGCAATCAACCGCTTTGAAAATCTGCCACAATCGTTTCACCACAAACGCATATGGAAAGACAGCTTTTGCTGCCTTGTAAAAGCAGACAACCCAATTATTGAAAGCTTCAGCCTTGATAGCTATCTAAAAGCGCGCCATATATGGGTGAGTAAAACGGGGTTTGGTGTGGGCGTTGGTATGGACCCTAAAGATGTGCAAAAGCTAGGTTGGGTTGATGAAGCTCTTGCCCACTTTGGGAAACACCGAAATATTGCCACATTTACGCGTAATTACCATGTAGCCATTCACTTGGCAAAAGAGCAAAATTTAGTGGCCACTTTGCCATCAAAAGCCGCTAATATTTATTTAGACGATGCCGGCCTTAAAATTTTAGAGCCGCCATTTCCTATTCCTCCTTTTGAGTTAGACATGATTTGGAGCCCACTGCTACACAGAGATGCAAGCCATATTTGGCTTCGTCAAAAAGTAGCTGAAGTGGCTGATGAGCTAAAATAAACTTATTACACGGTTATTTGTAAGATTTGCTAGGCGTAATATTGTTTTTTCGCCTAGCTATTTTTAATAATAAAAATATACCTATAAATATCAGCAACTTAAACCACCTTTTTAAAATGGAATGGCCCTTGCTTTAGTTATGATAAGTTTCATTCATAACATTAAAGAGGTCATTATGAACACCCTTCAAGGAACAGACGCTAATCATATTTCAGACATCATTCAAGTAATGAACAGCGGTATCGATTTTTACCAAAAAGCACAAGAAAATATTAAAGACCCTGCTATTGGAGCATTATTCCAGCGCATGATTGACGCACGCAGAGTCAGCGTTGAACGCCTGCAACCCTATGCTATTAACGAGCAAGGTGAGCGAGAGGAAGGCTCTTCATTTGCTGTAGAAGCGCGCAGAGCATACACCGCACTTCTTACTACATTTGGCTCAAACAACGACAGCACGTATGTAAGCGAGCTGGAAGAAGTTGAAGACAAAACACTAGCAGAAATTAAAGAAGCAATGGATAAGCCACAACCCGCAGATTGTGAAGCCGCGCTTGCTGCAACACTTCTTACAATGCAAAGCTGTCATGCTGAAATGAGCCGTATGCAAAAAAGCTAAATAACCTGAATTGTATTTTAGCTATTCAGTAAATTATTCCCCATACAAACCCAGCCATAGGCTGGGTTTTTTATTGCTTTAAAATCATTTAACCTGTTTGAGTAACATGTCAGAACATAGTTTATACAAATATTTAATGTTATTAGAATATTTATTTAACTGTATTATTTTTCAGCTGTGCTAGTTTTGTTAATAGGATCCTAAAAACCTCGCTGTGGCGCCGCAGCTTTAATTAAAATAGTAAGGTCCAATATGAAAAATAAAACAGCTAAACTGCAAAATAACGCCGACGTAGACATGACCCCAATGCTTGATATTGTGTTCATACTGCTCATATTTTTTATTGTTACTACGTCATTTGTTAAACCCGTCGCCATTGAAATAAATCGCCCATTAGACAAACCAAGTATTGAAAAACAAAGTAAAAATGCAGTTTTCAGTATTGATGCAAATAACGGTGTTTACTTTTCAGGAAGATTAATTGACTTGGAGCAAGTGTCGAACAACTTAGCCATGTTTGCAGCTAAATATAAAATAAGCTCTGTGCTTATAAAAGCAGATGAAAACAGCAAGCACAACACACTCATGACTGTGATGAACAGCATTAAAGAGTACGACAACTACGCTATTAGCTTGGTTTCTGACTAAAACCTGTTAGCTAATTAGCCTTAAATATAAACCCAAAAAAAGGGCCTTGCGGCCCTTTGAGTTAAATAACGAAAGGGAGAGTTATTTATTAAAAACGGTACTCTGCGCCTACATAGTAGTACGCGCCGTTAAAGCCAAAAGGTGCTGAACGACGAGAGTATTCAAACACACCGTTACTACTTACAACGGTATTGCCGTTAGCATCTACAATTGTGCCTGTACGAGAGTTGCCAATTTCATTTTTGTCTGGGTATACATCAAACAAATTATTAGCGCCTACATTCACAGATAGGTTTTCGTTAATGAAGTAATTAACTTTTACGTCTGTTAATATTTCGGCACCGTAAGTTTGACGACCACCATCTTCAACTGTGTATTCACCAAAGCGATTAAGCGACAGATTAACGGTCCAATCTTCGTTTTGGTAAAGCGCACTTAGGTTAATACGATCTTCTGGTTGCCACTCTTCAATAATCGAAATTTCTTGATCTGAAAACACACTTTCTACCGGCACAGTTTCAAGACCTGAGCCAGAAGGTGTGAATAACGAAACAACTTCAGTTTCTGTAAAGTTTGCAGCAAGGGTAAAATCAAGTGTGCCGCCAAACCCTTCAGTGTTATATGTTGCAACAAAATCTATACCGCTGGTTTCAGTGTCTGCGCCGTTCAAGAAAAACTGACCAGCACCTGCACCAGAGCTAACAAGCGCTGCGTCTAAACTAGTAGACAGCCCTTTACCTAAACGGTTACTAATAACAATTCGGTCATCAATATCGATTGAGTAGTAATCTACCGTTACGTTAATGCTGTCTGTAACGTTATATACAATACCTAAGCTACGGTTTTGAGACTTTTCTTCTTTAAGTTTTGGAATACCTAAACTTTGCGCCAGTGTTGAATCGTTTCTAAACGTGCCCACTTCTTCGGCTACTAATGTGCCATTTGGCCCTACAACAAACTGTGTGCTGATGTTGTTAAAGTAAAGCTGTTGCATAGATGGCGCTCTAAAACCTGAGCTTAATGCGCCACGTAATGAAATATCGTCTGTAATTGCCCAGTTACCTGCTAACTTAAAGTTAACCGTATCGCCAAAGCCTTTGTAGTTATCGTAACGAAGTGCGCCAGATAAAATAACGTCTTCAATAACATATGCTTCAGCGTCTAAGTAAAACGAAATTACATCGCGTGACTCATCTACTGAAGATGCAGGTGACGAACCACCAAAGCCTTGCGTGCCACCAGAAGCATTTTCGCTGCCAACACCGCCGCTTAGACCGCTGTAAATACTTACGCCATTATTTGTATCGTAGTCACGATATGCGTACTCATTACCGGCTAAAATGCGATACTCATCAGTACGCATCTCTGCACCCATCGCAAGTGAGTAGTCATCAAAGTTTTTAGTAAAATCTAAATTAATTGTTTGTAGCGATAGTTCCATACCGTATGCGTATGCTTCGCGCGGGATAGTAGTACGGATATCAGCAGCGCTTAAACCTTGTTCGTAACGCAAAAAGTTAGCGTATGACGCATTAATTGTATCGCTTGTTGTGTAGTCGATGCTGTTTTCACCGTAGGTGTACGATAAATCAAGGCTTGAATCGTTATCAAACTCTGTTTTGTAACCAAAATTGTAAGAAATATCATCAATGGTGGTATTTATTTTTGGTAAAAAACCAAGTGGGATTGTTGCATCGCCATCTTGCAATACTGGGTTACCACCCGCATTAGCATTATGACGGAAAAATGCGGCTGATTCGTTATCACGTGTTGAATACGTAATAAAACCATATAATTCGCCATCGCCTAACTCGTAGCCAGTATTTACCGTTAAGCCAAACTGTTGTGAATCAGCGTCACCGATTCTAAATGTGTTACGATCAGCTGTTAATTCACGCGGATCGCCGGCTAACAACGTACCATCGCTTAGTTCTTCACAGCCGTAAAACTGACATGAACCATGCAAGCCTGCACGATTAGTTGGCGCACGGTCACGGTAGTTAATCGTTGTGTTTAAGTAACCATTGTCACCTAGTGCAAACCCTTTGTTGAAGTCAACATTAACTGTTTCGCCGTCACCTTCAGAGTATTCACCATAGTTAATAGCTGCTTTGCCACCTTCACTACCATCTTTTAATACAATGTTGATAACACCAGCAATTGCATCAGACCCATATTGAGCAGCCGCACCGTCGCGAAGTACTTCAATACGCTTAATAGCAGATGCCGGTATAGCATTCATATCAGTACCGGCAGTACCACGACCAACCGAGGTATTAATATGGATAATACTAGCTTGATGGCGACGTTTACCGTTGATCAACACCAATGTTTGATCGGGACCTAAACCACGTAACGTTGCAGGTCTTAATGCATCGGTACCGTCGCTAATAGATGAACTTGAAAAGTTAAATGAAGGCGCAATTGCTTGTAGCATACGGCCCACTTCTGTTTGCCCTGTATTTTCAAGTGCTTCAGCACTTAAAATATCGACCGGAACGGGTAAATCTTCAACCGAACGCCCTGCTACACGGCTACCGACAATTGCAATTTTTTCGATTTTGTCTTGAGCAACGTCTTCTGCTGCATTTACACCTTGAGAATTTACCGCCAGTAATGCCGGTAATACTGCTGCACTGACTGCTGAAAGCTTCATCATGTTGTTATCATTCCTGTTGATTTGTTTGAGTTTTATACTCAGTAATCCATTTTGATCAACAACCGCATCGAGCTCAGTCCCCACCAATAATGCCTCCAGCGCATCTAGTTGGGTATAGAATCCATAGACAGAATTTGCTTCATACTCTTTAGCTAACTCGTATGAAAACACCACAGTTTGCTTGGTTTGTTTAGCAAATTCTATTAAGGCTTTGTCTGCTCGCTGCGCTTTTATATCAAATTGCACCATTTGCCCGGTAGTTTGACTTGCGGCTTGCACGCTTAGGCTAAACATAGCTGGTGCAAACACACATAAACCACTCAATAAATGCAATTGGTTACTGCGCACTGTATATAAACAGCTGGCAAACAAAAATCCTCTATGGTTTTGTTTCTTTTTTTTAATTCTTTTTTTTACGTGCAGGATTTAAAGATGCAACTTTATCTAACATATGTCTGATTTGCATAGCTGCTTCTTATGATTTTGTATTTTGCGTAAGCGTAACTGAGTGTTTACCTTGGCGTTCATGATTAATAGCAAAGTTAGTGTGTAAACTTTCTAGCAACCCAGCCACATCACCTGCTTTAAAAACACCCGCTACTTTAATAGACGCAAGTTCTTCAGACGATAATTTAAAACGTGTAGAAGTATAACGGCTCACTTCGTTTAAGGCATCGCTAAGCGGCTCACCATTAAAAACAAGCATGCCATTTTGCCATGCTAAGTCACGTTCAACATCATCAATAGAAAGCTGGGTAATTGGTTTGGTGATGCTTTTTTCTATAACGGCTTTTTCGCCAGATGTAACTATATTGGCGTTAATTTGGCGAATTTTATCTGCGTTTTTGTCAGCTGACTGGTATGCTTTAAAGTCACTGGCATCCACCGCCACACTCGGATCGGTGATCATTACTTTGCCTTCGGTTACCACCAGTTCTAAATCTGAAGATGTATTACGCTGAACATTAAACACAGTACCCAATGCTGTAAAACTCTTATTGCCAGCCATTACACTAAATGGACGAGATGCATCTTTAGCAACGTTAAAACGCCCTTCTCCTCTGTTGAGCAATAGCTGTCTGCGGCCTTTGCTATAGGCAACTTCTAATAAACTATTGGTGTTTAACTGCACAATAGTGCCGTCGGGTAATGCGTAAGTTGCTTGCTCGCCAACTTTAGTTTTATAAATTTTAGTGTAATTAACTTTTGCTAATTGTTGGCTGTAACCATTTTCTAAGTTGATTAATAGATAACTACACACCATAAGTGCTGCAAATAAACTTGCTGCAATAGACGTTGAAACCAGCCATTTTTTCTTGGGTTGCTTACTATTACGATGAGGGAATAAATTACTGAGCTCGTTTAAAACAGATATTTCATCCCATAAGTGGGCTAGCTCGTAAAGCGCATCTTGGTGGGCGTTGCTCTGCATCATCCACAATGTAAACTGCTCTTTTTCATCTTTTGATAAGCCACGGTCAATGGCGCTAATCCAGTTACAAGCTGTTTCTAATATTAAATCTTTTGAAGTAAATTGATGAACATTGCTCATTTTGCAACCCTCTTTACTGTTAACGGATGAAGAGAATTGTCGTGCTTAGTTTTTGCCACTTGGCTTTGATCGTGTTCGCGCATATAAAGCATGGTTTTTAATAACCCTTTAGCAATGTGTTTTTCAACAGTACTCTGACTAAGCTGCATCTCGCTTGCGATCTCTTTTTGGCTCATGCCATATACTTTTTTAAGTATAAAACATTTACGGGTTGATGGGCTTAACTGCTCAGTTGCTTTACAAAACAGTAAAAAACGTTCTTTTGACGTGTATTCATCTTCGAGCTGCATTGACTTTAGCAACACAGGTAATTCACTGTCGTCGTCTAGAGAATCATTAAATTTGTTGTCCCACTTAGCAACATGGTTTAATGCTAAATGTTTAGCGGTTTTTAACATGTAACTACGGGTATATTGAATATCTTGTTTTAAATCAGCCTCGTAGCTTTTAATAAATGTTTCTTGCACAATGTCGTCTACATCATCGGGCTGTACTATTCGTGAAACAAAGCGTTTAAGTTGGCTTGAAATATCAACAAATGTTGACGCAAATTTATTCTTTTTGGTCATCTTTAGTAAACACCTGTTGTTATTATTGTTAGCGTAAGATTACGAGTTTTGAATATAAAAAACTAGTTAAATGTAAATTTTTAGTTGTATAAATGTCATATTTTTTTATTAGGAGAATTAATGGGTAAAATTTTAGACTATATCCGACTGAGTTTTTTTGCTTGCGGGCTACTTTTAGGCGTACAAATACCCGCGTTTGTGAGTGATTTTGGCCAAGCATTAAACGCACAATTAGTGGAGGCAAATAATGCAATAGCGCCTTTTCAAAAAGACGCTAAAAAATACTTTAATAACGACCTGGCTAAGTTAATAAAGCACTATGAAAATTTAGGCGATGAAATTGTGGGAGAAGGTGCCAATCATATTCAAACTCTCAACCAACGTCAGCAAACTTTGGCGAGGGCTGTTGATGAATTTTCAAACTCGCCTTATCTGTTTACACTGCGTAGTGAGTTACACACTATAAAACAGCAAGTATGGCAACGTTTTGAAGGGCAAATAATTTTAAAAACAGACTCAATTACCGCAGCAATTATCACCGCAATAATCATTGCGTTTATTGCAGAGCTTACAGGCTTTTTGTTTATGGTTTTAATTAAACGCGTTTATATGCGATTAATCAGTGCGTGCGAATAACGATTTCATAAAGTCAAAAAACACATCTGTTTTTCGGGTTGTTAAGCTATTTTGTGGCCGTAAAAACCATACAGGGGCATCGCTTTGTGCAAGTACGTTAGGCATCACCTCTACTAATGTGCCATTTTTTAGCTCATCGTTTATTGCAAGCCTAGACTTTATAGCAATGCCGTGGCCCGCAATGGCAGCTTGCGTCATGTTGTCTGAATTTGAAATGGTAAAGCGCGTTTGTGCATTAAACGTGTGAATTTTTTGTTGGGCATCATAAAGCTTTAATTGGCGTTGCCATGGCAGACAGACCCAAAAATGTTTTTCTAACTCTGAGATGGTTGTTGGCATTGAATGCTTTTTTATATAACTAGGCGCAGCACATAATACACGACTGTTATTGACTATTTTACGAGAAAGCAAACCTGAATCATTTAATTGCCCTACACGAATAGCGACATCTTGCGCATCATCAACTACGTTTACAAACTGATCGGTTATTAAAAAGTCTAGTTTTAGATCTGGAAAAGCATGCTCAAATTCATTAAGCCTAGGCATTACATATTTAGAGAAAACCCAAGGTGGCATAGTTACTCTTAATAACCCACTTACCGATGAACTACGTGCGCCAATACTGTGCTCTGCATCACGTAATGCTTCAATTATGGCACCTATGCGGGTGTAAAATACTTCTCCCGCGGGTGATAAACGCACTCTTCTGCTATCTCTAAACACAAGCACTGTAGCGAGCTCTCGCTCTAATTTACTTAAGCGATGACTGACTGTTGCAGGTGATAAACGCTGTTCACGAGCGGCTGCCAGCACCCCTTTATTTTCAACCACGGCAATAAACGTTTCTAGGTCACTTAAACTGTACATAAAAACCCACAATGTCTTTTCAATGTTTAATATTTTCGAATGAAGCTTTCAGTTTTGCAATGTTTATTTAAATATTTAAAACCATATACTTTTGACCAAGTTTAATAATTGATGAGACTAAGCCATGAGTTTAAAAGCACAAATAGATGCATTTAATGTTCAAAAAGAAGCTAATTTACCCGCAGACGTTTTAGCATTAATGAATACAACAAACGAAGAATTAATTGCTCAGCACATACGAAATAATGCCTTACAGGTTGGCGATAAAATAGAAAACTTTATTTTGCCAAACCACCTAGGCAAAAATATAGAATTGGCCGATTTATTAGATAAAGGCCCTGTGGTTGTTAGTTTTTACCGTGGCGCATGGTGCCCTTATTGTAATTTAGAATTAAAAGCACTGAACGATTTTTTACCTCAATTTAAAACTAAGAGCGCTCAATTGGTGGCAATTTCTCCTCAGCTACCAGATCAAACCTTAACGACTGCCCAAAAAAATGAGCTCGAGTTTGATGTGCTCTCAGATGTTGGTAATAAGGTTGCACAGCAATTTGGCTTATTATTTACACTCGATAAACGTATTCAAGAATTATACACCGGGTTTGGTATTGATTTTGAACACACTTACGGCGATAAAACATACCAACTTCCCCTACCTGCCACTTACGTGATTAACCAAGAAGGTGTAATCACTTATGCATTTTTAAACGAAGACTACACACTTCGCGCTGAGCCAAGTGATGTAATGGCCGCACTTGATGGAGAAAATAAATAATGCCTTTATTAAAATCATTAAAGCTAATAAGTCTTACACTTGCCCTTGGCGCAAGCTTACTGAGTAGCTCAGTGAACGCTGAAGAAAGTAAAGAAAAACCAAAAGTACTTATTTTTGATGTAAACGAGACCCTGCTTGATCTAACAAGTATGCGCGCCTCGATTGGTAAAGCGTTGGGTGGCAGAGAAGATTTACTGCCTCTTTGGTTTTCAACCATGTTACATAACTCGTTAGTAGATACAGTGACCGGTGATTATCACGATTTTGGCCAAATTGGTGTGGCTTCGCTTGCTATGGTGGCAAATAATAACAATATTAAAATTACCAACGAGCAAGCTAAAACGGCTATTGTTACACCACTTTTATCATTACCTCCACATAGCGATGTGAAAGACGGACTGGCAAAACTAAAAGCGCAGGGCTATAAGTTAGTAAGCTTAACTAATTCGTCAAATAAAGGCGTTAAAACTCAATTTGAAAACGCAGGTTTATTGTCATATTTTGACGCGCGTTACAGCATTGAAGATATAAAAATATATAAACCTGATTTACGTGCCTACGAATGGGTACTTAAAAAGTTAAACGTAGCACCTAACGAGGCTATGATGATTGCTGCACATGGTTGGGATGTAGCGGGCGCTAAACAAGCGGGCTTACAAACAACTTTTATTGCACGCCCAGGTAAAGCGTTATATCCGCTTGCGAAAAAACCTGATCACGTTGTGAAAGATTTACATGAATTAGCCGCTCTACTTAAATAACGAGCGCAAATTATAAAATCAATACCCAAGCGGCCATTCTCAGGAAGAGTTTGACCGCTTTTTTATTGCTAAAAACCGCGTGTAAACAATGTATTTAGCCCTTTTAACTGCTAGCAATTTACCCCTCACAACGCTACTATTTAAAATAACACGTCGTGGAGATAATTATGAATAGTCAAAGATTAAGCGAGTTTGAAGAGTATTTTCAAATAAACGAGAGCATTAGGGTTAATTTGTTTGCTGTATCTAATGAGCAAGTACCTAAATCTCAGCTAGCACTTGACGATGATATCCCGCCTCTTTTTAGATTAGCTAATGAAGTGAGTGAGCTTGAACAAAGCTCGTTACGTCCACTTCGAAACTTAGGCGATGTAGCCCAAGAACTTGCTGCATTTTTGCAGGCACAATCGCGAAAAATAGATTTAATTATGAGCCATATTTTGGCCTCAGAACAAGCGCAAGAAAATGCTATACACTGCGATAGCTATGGCGGCGGAGGTATTAAGTTTACGTCGTCTGATGTGTATTCTATTGGCCAATCGTTTAGGACAAAACTTTTTTTGCATCATGAGGCATCGGCTGTTTACTGCTACACAGAAGTGGTTGCCATAGAAAAACAAGATAACGACCACTACCAATACACAGTGCTTTTTACATCTATCAGAAACACTGATCAAGAATTAATAGTAAGAGCAAGTTTACATGCGCAAACGCGCCAACTAAAAAAACGCCAAGAACTAGAGCAACCATTAGACGATTCAAGCTCTGAATAATTGGTTTTACAATACAGTTTATATGGCAAAGCAAACCTATTTTTCAAGTGACTTGGAAGTAGCACAACTGCTAAACTAGCGATATCTCTATTTGTATAAAAATGCCATGAACTTTAGACTTTTACCTGAATGGGCTGAGCAAGACGCTGTAATGCTAACTTGGCCACATAAACATACCGATTGGGCCGATAATCTAGCCCGTGTTGAGCCAGTCTATGTTGAGCTTGCAAAGCATATAACACACTACCAATTTTTAGTTGTTGTTGCTCACGACAAAGCCTTAAAAGCACATATCACTGCACTACTTAACCAAGCCAATATTAATTTAGAGCGTGTTCATTTTGTTGTAACACCCACTAATGACACCTGGGCGCGCGATCATGGCCCACTAACATGTGCAAATATTAATGATAAGACCAAATTAAAGGTCTATGATTTTACATTTAATGGTTGGGGCAACAAATTTGAAAGCGCACTCGACAACCAAATTAATAAAGCGGTTGTTGAACAGCTAAGCCATGCAAACAATGATTACCAAGCCCTAGATATGGTGCTTGAAGGTGGCGGTATTGAGATAAACGAGCACGGCGTATTGCTAACAACAAGCGAATGTTTGCTTAACAAAAACCGTAACCCTGACTTATCGAGCCAAGACATAGAAGCCTTATTAAAAACGCATTTAGGTGCCACCAATTTTTTATGGGTCGATCACGGTTATTTAGCTGGCGACGATACCGACAGCCACATTGATACCCTAGTACGATTTGCACCAAACAATACGCTTGTATATGTACAATGTGATGATGAAAATGACGAGCATTTCACCGCACTAAAAGCAATGGAAAACCAACTGAAAAGCTTTAAAACGGCAGGTAACACCCCATATAATTTAATTGAACTACCGTGGCCTAAGGCAGCGTATGACGATGAAAATTCACGCTTACCTGCAACCTATGCCAATTACTTAATTATTAACAATGCAGTGCTTGTGCCTACATACAACGATGTAAACGACGACCTTGCATTAGCACAGGTTCAAATAGCGTATCCGCAGCACACTATTATTGGCGTGAATTGCCAGCCTATAATTGAGCAATTTGGTAGCCTTCACTGTATTACAATGCAATTACCGCGTGGATTTTTAGCTGGAGCAGCACAATGACAAGCCCTGCAAAATTAACCGTTGCTTTAGTGCAACAAAGCAACAACGATAACGCCGATGAAAACATGGCTAAATCAATAAAAGCCATTCGTGAAGCTGCTCAAAAAGGGGCTCAGCTTGTTGTTTTACAAGAGCTTCATCGTAGCCTTTATTTTTGCCAAACCGAAGACGTTGATGTCTTTGACCTGGCAGAAACCATACCTGGGCCAAGCAGTAACACCTTAGGTGAACTCGCTAAAGAGCTCAATATTGTGGTTGTGGCGTCACTGTTTGAGAAGCGCGCAACAGGCTTGTACCATAATACTGCAGTGGTGCTTGAAAAAGACGGTAGTATTGCAGGTAAATATCGCAAAATGCACATACCTGATGACCCTGGTTTTTACGAAAAGTTTTACTTTACCCCAGGCGACTTGGGCTTTGAGCCTATTCAAACATCGGTAGGTAAATTAGGTGTGTTGGTATGCTGGGATCAGTGGTTTCCAGAAGCTGCGCGTTTAATGGCTATGGCTGGTGCTGAGCTATTAATTTACCCAACCGCTATTGGCTGGGATCCCAATGACGACCAAAATGAGCAAACACGTCAAAAAGATGCATGGGTTATTAGTCAACGTGCCCATGCGGTCGCAAATGGAGTACCGGTGATTAGCTGTAATCGTGTTGGCCACGAGAGCGACCCAAGCGGACATAGCAGCGGCATTCAATTTTGGGGTAACTCTTTTATTGCCGGCCCTCAGGGTGAGTTTTTAGCGCAAGCTAACAACATCGATGAACAAATATTAGTGGTAGAAGTTGATCAAAAACGCTCAGAAAACGTAAGACGTATCTGGCCGTTTTTGCGTGATCGCCGAATTGATCACTACAGCGACCTTACAAAAATATACCGCGACTAATTAAAAGAATGGCTCTTACCTGTTAAGGGCCAATCAAATGGAGTAATAAATGGCGTTTGAGCAATGGGCAGCCTTGCCTTGGGTAAAATCTCAAAAAGATAAAATTCAGTGGGGGCAGCTAAGCGGAAGTGGTTTAAGTATTGCCATTGCCGAAGGTGTTAAACAGCAAGAGAACTTAGTATTAATTGTTACACCCGACACCCCCAGCGCGCTGCGCCTTGAAACAGAGCTAGAATATTTATTACCTAACAATCCGGTAATGGTATTTCCTGATTGGGAAACCTTGCCTTACGATCATTTCTCTCCTCATCAAGATATTATTTCTGCGCGTTTAGCTACATTAAATACCCTAAAAAAAGAACAGCAAAGCGTATTAATTGTGCCTGTGTCTACGCTTATGCTGCGAACCGCTCCGGCCTCGTTTATTTATGGTTCGACAATAAACTTTAAAGTAGGCGATAAACTCGACACACATAATTTTAGGCAAAACTTAGAGCAAGCCGGTTACCTAAACGTGCAACAAGTCATGGGACATGGTGAGTACGCAATTCGTGGCTCAATCGTCGATTTATACCCAATGGGTAGTCCACATCCATTTAGGCTCGACTTTTTTGATGACGAATTAGACACCATTCGTCTATTTGATGTGGAAACGCAGCGCTCTGATGAAAAAGTAGATAAAATTGAACTGCTACCAGCGCATGAATTTCCAACAAATGAGTCAGATATTGAGCGTTTCAGGATTGGTTACCGTGAAAAGTTTGGTGCAAGTTCGGAGCAAGACTCTGTTTACATGCAAGTTAGTAAAGGAAACTGGCCAGCTGGTATTGAATACTACATGCCGTTATTTTTTGAAAGCCTAGCCACTATTTTTGACTACCTGCCTGATAATACCACCGTTATGCAGTTAGGCGATTTAGAACACGCTGCGGATAATTTTTGGCACGATGTTAATGTTCGTTACGAAAACCGTAAAGTGGATCCTCTGCGCCCACTACTTGAACCAAATGCCTTATATCAGCCAATTGAAGAGCTGTTTTCTAACTTAGGGCAATTTGCGCGTATTCGTTTATCGCTTGCCAAGCTGGGCACAAAAGCGGGTAATAAAAATTTATCCGTATGTGAATTACCTGCAATAAGAATAGATCATAAACAACACGAGCCCTATGCGGCATTTATAGACTACGTTACAGCACAAAAGAAGAAAAAAAGTCGCATATTACTGAGCGTTGAGTCGGATGGTCGACGTGAGTCTTTACTCAACATTTTGAAACCCAGCGGTTTAAAGTTTAAAGAGTTTGATACCTTTGAACAATTTACCCAAAGCGATAGTGATGTAGGCTTAATTGTAAGTCCGCTTGAGCAAAGCGTTGTGCTTGGCTCTAAACCTTCATTATCAATTATTACCGAACAAGAGCTGCTAGGTATTAAAGTCTCGCAGCGCAGACGCCGTAAACATAAGTACGAAGCAAGCCAAGACGCCCTAATTCGTAATTTAGCTGAGCTCAAAGAAGGTCAGCCTGTTGTGCATCTTGACCACGGTGTTGGCCGCTATCAAGGTTTACAAACTATTGATGCAGCAGGTGTAATTACAGAATTTGTGACCATAATATACGCCGGTGAGTCTAAATTGTATGTGCCTGTGTCGGCACTACATATGCTTAGCCGTTATTCAGGCGGCGAAGAAAGCAGTGCACCACTGCATAAGCTCGGCTCTGATGCATGGGAAAAGGCAAAAAAACGTGCTGCAGAAAAAGTCCGTGATGTAGCCGCAGAGTTACTTGATATATACGCACAGCGCCAAGCTAAACCAGGCAATAAATTTACTCTAGACGGACAAGCCTATCGCCAGTTTAGTGAAAGCTTTCCGTTTGAAGAAACCGACGACCAGCGTAATGCAATTGAAGCAGTATTAGGCGACATGCAATCAAAACAAGCGATGGATCGTTTAGTGTGCGGTGATGTAGGCTTTGGTAAAACCGAGGTCGCTATGCGTGCAGCTTTTGTTGCTGTTAACGATGGTAAACAAGTTGCCATTTTAGTGCCCACTACCCTGCTTGCGCAGCAACACTATGAGAATTTTAAAGACCGTTTTGCTGACTTCCCTATCGAAGTGGGTGTGCTTTCTCGTTTTAACTCAACCAAAGAGCAAAAAGACACGCTAGAAAATATGGCGAATGGCAAGCTAGACATTGTTATTGGTACCCATAAACTTATTCAGCAAGACATTAAATTTAACGATTTAGGGCTACTCATCGTAGATGAAGAGCATCGATTTGGGGTACGCCAAAAAGAAAAAATCAAAGCGCTACGTGCAGATGTCGATATTTTAACGCTTACCGCAACACCTATTCCTCGAACGCTCAATATGGCAATGAGTGGCATGCGCGACTTATCTATTATTGCTACACCACCGGCCAAACGCTTGGCGGTTAAAACCTTTGTTCGCCAACGTGATGTGGAGCTTATTCGCGAAGCCATTTTGCGTGAAATTAAACGTGGTGGCCAAGTGTACTTTTTGCACAATAACGTTGAAACAATTGAACGCGTGGCGCAAGAATTAAGTGAATGGGTACCTGAAGCAAATGTGATTACCGCTCATGGGCAAATGCGCGAGCAAGAGCTTGAGCAAATAATGACCCAGTTTTATCACCAAAAATACAATGTAATTGTGTGTACAACCATTATCGAAACCGGTATTGACGTACCCACAGCAAATACCATTATTATGGATAGAGCCGACAAACTAGGCTTAGCACAATTACACCAATTACGTGGTCGTGTAGGCCGAAGCCACCATCAGGCATATGCCTATTTGCTCACAGGCGACCCTAAAGCATTATCAAAAGATGCCAGCAAACGTCTACAAGCAATTGAATCATTGGAAGATTTAGGCGCTGGTTTTGCACTTGCTACACACGATTTAGAAATTCGTGGTGCAGGTGAGTTATTGGGTGACGATCAATCTGGGCAAATGCAAACTATTGGCTTTAGCTTGTATATGGAAATGCTTGAGCAAGCAGTAAATGCACTGCGTGAAGGTAAAGAACCCACTCTTGAAAACCTCTTACAAAAACAAACCGAAGTTGACTTAAAACTGCCTGCATTACTGCCTGATGATTATATACATGACGTAAATGCACGATTAGGTATGTACAAGCGTGTAGCTAGTTGTGCTAACCTAGGCGACATTGATGAGTTACAGGTAGAACTAATAGACCGATTTGGTTTATTACCTGATGCAGCTAAAAACTTATTTAGTTTGCAACAACTTAAAATGCAAGCCAGTAATTTAGGGATAACAAAAATAGAGGCAAACCCTAAAGGCGGCTACTTTGAATTTAGCCAAAACACCAAGGTTAATCCTAGCTTCATTATTGGGCTGATACAAAGTGCACCGCATATTTATAAAATGGAAGGCGCAAATAAATTGCGCTTCGCGATTAGTGAGGCAAATGCCCGCGAACGCTTAAAAATGGTCACTGCTATGATTGCAGATTTCGAAAAAAAGGTTAGCCATTAATGTTGCTAAAAAAATCGCTGGTAGTTTTATGTTGCTTATTTAGCAGCACTGCAGTTGCAGAGCGTTGGTTTGAAGCTGAGGTGCTGATATTTAAACAGCACCCTGCCCCCTATTTACAAGAAGACTTTAGTTTAAAACACGAGGCTATTGAAGATAAAAACACGCTTGATTTATTAACGCCACTTTATACCGAGCAAGCCATGCAAGCCTGTATTGATGGCGATACACGTTTTCAAAAGCGTTCATTTACGGATTCGCTCGTTAATGACAACCCACGCTCGGGTGTTTGCGATGCAAGCACCGACTATGTTCAAAGTTACGATACATTGCCTGTTACACCTGTGGCACCGGCACTTGATACCATGGAGCAACCCTACTTACTTGCCCCAGAGCAGTTACAATTTAAAACGCAGTTTGAGCAACTAGACCGTAAAGGCTTAACGCCTATTTTACATACTGGTTGGCGTTTTGAAGCAAAAAGTAAATCACGTGCGCCAAGCATGCACTTATTTGCCGGTGAGCTAATCAAAACACGCGTTTTTGATGTGCCGCGCTATTCAAATCCAGACTTTGTTAGTTTACTAGAGCCCCAGCCTAGCTTATTTAACGACCCCGATGAATCAACTAGTAAATGGGAATTAGAAGGGTTATTTAAAATTCACTTGCGTCACTATTTATTTATCACTGCAGATTTTGATATTAGCCAAAAACTACAAAGTGGTGATGTAGAGTCATCACGGTTTTCACAATTTAAACGTGTAATAAGTGGTGAAATTCATTACTTTGACCACCCTCGCATGGGCATGATTGTCCAAATTAGAAAATTTAAACATTAATACTTAATAGGATACAACAATGAAAAAACTCCTAATTATTGCAGCTACACTAAGCTTGGCTGCATGCTCTAAAGTAACAGTAGAAAACTACGAAAAAATTAAGATTGGTATGGATAAAGCTGAAGTAGAGGCTGTATTAGGTAGCGCTGACAACTGCGTAGAAAAAACACTTCATACTAACTGTGTTTGGGGCGACGAGTCTAAAAATATAGAGATTACACTCGTTTCAGACAAAGTGACTTTATACAGTAAGCACGGCTTAACTCAATAAAGTCGTGTATAAAAAAGGGGGATAGACTGTGGTCTACTTCCCCCTTTTTTATTTTTTAGAATAAATGAGCTCAATGTTGACTATTTTACTGCGATTTAAGGTAATTTTATAACGCTGATAAAGTGTTTTATCACCTTCTGTGTGCACCAATACCATATTTAATTGATAACGTCGCTCAACGGCTTGTTTTGATATTTTATTGCTATCTAAATGGTAAAGCTTACCTTCACCACGTTTTAAATAACGGGCAAATGGCGCTAGGTTAAATTGCAGTGTTTGCTGCAACGTATCGTATCCAGGTAGAAACTCTTTGGCCGACACGCGCGTTTCACTCGCAAAGTGCAGCCATTGCGCAGCCTGTTTGTTTTGCTGGCGACGTTTTGAAAAAATGGTTTGAACTTCTTTCGGTATTTTTTTAAAACGCGTGTACTCAAGCCAAATAAACTGGCTGGCTATTTTGTCTTTGGTAATACTATTTTTAAAGGTAAATCGCCATTTTGGCCGCCCTTGAACTATTGCGCGCCAAATTACACGGGTGATATCTTCTTTAAAAATTTCACGCAAACCATAAATTACACCCAGTATCAAAATAAGAGTCGCTGTTACCTCTGTAAAACTGGAACGCGCATTAAGAATTACCAGCATCACAAACGCCATAATAACCGCCGTTACCGTCCCCTTTACTAAGCGCTTTAGGTAACTATTTAAAAAGCGAGTATTGCGCTGAAGTATTACTCCATGCTCAATTAAACGTTGCAATAAACGCATTTTATTTGTGATTCGATTAGCGTCTTGAAGGGTTGTTTCAGAGTTATAGTTTTTATCTGCTCTGTACACGTTTTCGCTTTTACAAAATTGCAAAAGGTCGTTCCGCTCTTTAGCAAAATCGCTACTGCGCGGGCCTTCATCTAGTAATTTTAAAAATGATTGCTCAACGTGCCAACTCAGATAGTTATCTGCGTTTGTATAAAACGGCAGTAACTTTTCATCATCCGGCGTATAACGGCGTAGCTTTTTTAATAGGCCTTCACTTTGCTCAAATAATTCATTTGCACGATTATAAAACTCTTCTGCCTCGCTTAACTTAAGCGCATCCTTAATATCAGCATCGAGCGCTAAACGCACTTGGTAACAAAATAAGTTTAGATTTTGCCTGTAGTCTTGCTGTTCGCCTTTGTTTTTACTTACAAAACGGCTTCGTACTAATGGCAAGTGAATATTGTTAGCGTTGTAAGCTAAGTGAGATTTGAACTGATTGTTGAAGTAAGATTCTTCGCTCAGTGTTTTAGGGTTTATTCCCATTTCGTTAGGAATAGAAAAGTACAGATCAATACGCTGCTCTGAACGCGCATTTAACTCGGGCTCAATGACAAAAGATAAATTTTCGTCTTGTTTTAACAATCAACTCTCCTTTTTCTATTCGTTTTAGTTTACTTGCCTCCAGTAATTTGTTCAATAAAAAAGGCCCCGTAAACACGGAGCCTTGCGAGTTTAAATATTTAACTTAAACACTGGTTAACGTATTTGTTTGAAGTTAAAACTTATAGTTAATACTTGCGAATACTCGTGAACCAATTACGTCGTAAATCTCAGGTACGGTGCCCATGTCATTTCCGCCAAGTACTTCTTCTGGCTCTTTATCAAAAATATTATTCATACCACCTGTCACTTTCAGTGACTCATTTAGGTTGTACGTCATTGAAATATCGTGGTAAATAATATTGTCTGTGCTGAACGACTCGCCGTAGTAGTCGCCACTCATGCCACGAATAAAGCGTGCGTTATAAAGTACACTAAACGCATCAGACAAATCGTAGTTTACAGATAAGTTAGATTTGATTTTAGAATAGCCACCAATGTTACCGTCAATAGTCCCCGTGTAATCAATATCATCTTGCTCAAATTCAACCAAGTAGGTTGTATCTAAGTTAATACGGTAGTTGTCGGCGGTATAACCAATGTTCCAATCAATACCTGACGTTTTTTGAGAGCCAACATTGGTTAATGCTGAGCTTAAGTTTGATAAATCACCCGCTGGGGTAATATTTACCGAATCACACGACTGCGTGTCGCCCGCAAAACAGTTGTTCATTTCGTTTTGTACATCTAAACGCGTGATGGCGTTTGTAATGTCAAACTTCCAGTAGTCAAGTGTTGTAGATAAACCATCAACTACTTCCCACACCATACCAAATGTAAACGAACGGCTTTCTTCTGCTTGTAAGTCTGCATCACTGGTGTAATTTACCAAGATTTGTGCGTCTTGCTCGTTACCCCATGGATCGGCTAGGTAATCGTAAGAGCCCGAGTTGCCACCAAATAGTTCAGCAACATTTGGCGCTCTAAAGCCGGTGGCTAGAACAGAACGAACCATAAATGAATCTGTTACATCCCATGTAGCACCCAGTTTCCAGGTTGTTTCACCACCAAACGTAGAGTAATTATCGTAACGTGCAGCCCCTTCAAGTGTCACGACTTCTAATACCGGCATCGATGTTTCAAAGTAGATAGACTGTACCGAATAGTCACCTTCAGTAGGGTCTTGCTGTGCTGCTGTACTTTGACCCAATTGTGTAATTAAATCGGGTGTGTAAAAACCACTTTCAAAACGGTTCTCTATACCTATTGCGTAACCAATATCGTTATCGGTTAGTGCGCTGTAACCTGCAGATAAGATAAACTGCTCATTTCCACCTTCATTGCTTTCAGTGTAAATAGAATCGTTAGCAGTTAAAAAGTCACGGCTAAGTGCATCACCACTAAACCAAATTGCTTGGTTTGCGTAAATACTTTGCTCTACTTGGCTTGCATTGATCGAGTTTTGTACTTTATCTTTTGAGTCGTTTCTGCCGTATGTAGCACTTACATCCCAGCTTGCATCGTTATCTAAGACGCCTTGTAATGCCACTGATGCACGGTATGTGTCTGTTGTTTGCTCGTATATTCGCGGGCCAGCATCAACCATTCTTCTGCGATACTCTAGCGAATCGGCAAGCTCACCGTCGACAATAAACGCATTGGTGTATTCGTTATCAAGGTTTGCTGTCAGTAAATCTACACTGGCTGGTTGAGGTGCCAATTGTTGTGATGAATCACGGCGTGTATACATAAGGTCAACATTGAATGTGGTATCAGCGTCTAGCTCTTTATCAAAGCTTGTAAATAAACTGTACAGATCGTTTGGTGTTTGTGCATAACTCGATGTAGTAAAGTCGTACGACGTTGTTCTATCTGCAAACTCACCATTACCTTCGTATGTTTTACCGCCTAGCGTACCTTGTGGAATAAACGAAGACTGCCCTGCAGGCACAAAGCTACGATCTGATTGAATCACCTCGCCACGGCTTGAAAACTGTGCACCAACAACTAAGTTACCATCGGCAACCTGCATGCCGTGTAATAAGCTAGTACCGTAGTTGTTACCATCACCCTTAGTTGTGCGACTTCCTTCAACATTAAGCTCAGTACCTTCAAAATCTTTTTTAGTGATAATGTTAACAACACCAGCAATTGCATCAGATCCATACACCGCTGATGCACCATCCTTTAAGATTTCAATTGATTTGATCATTGCAACAGGAATGGTATTTAAATCAACTGAAGAGTCTGCACCGGTACCAGAAGAAACCATACGACGACCATTTAATAACACTAGGGTACGTTGTGACCCCATGCCACGTAAGTTAACAGTTGCAGAACCACCTGAACCATTATTACTTGAAGCACCAAGGCTTATACCCGCAGCAGATGGCTGAGTTGAGAGAATGTCGGCAACAGAAGTGAAACCACTTTTTGCAATAAAGTCATCGCCAATAACGGTAATTGGACTGGCTGTTTCCATATCAGTACGGTTGATACGTGAACCCGTGACCTGAATTTTTTCGATTGAATTTGCAGCTTCGTCTGCTGCTAGTACATGTACACTTGAAAACATTGGGATGGCTGCTATTACAGCTAGACCAAGAGTCGATTTAGTCATGAAAGAATCCTACTTGTTGGAATTTACCAAGATTGGTAATGCTCATTTGTTATAAGAAGAATGAGTCGGCAGGCAACTTAAGCGCACTTAACTGAACGAAAACTTAACGCTTGAGTGGTTTTTGACAAAGACAAAAAAGACCAACCTAAAAAAGGTACAAAGGTTACTACTTGTTTCATTGTTAATATAAAAATACAATTTAAAATTAATAAGTTAAAATAATTTTTATACAATTAAAGTACAGATGAAATCAAACACCTCTACTTTGTAATCAAATGTAATTACACCTGTTGTTTAGCAATGATTCAGGTATTAACAACTTAATCACACCCCATTATTAAAAAGGTAAAAGCACCTGAAAGTTGCTAACTCATAAGAAAAGCTTTTGGTTCATAGTGAATAATAAGTTCGCTTATTTTTCTTGGGTATAACTGCTCAAAATTTGGTCTACACTATATGAATAATGTGAGATGTTGATATTAACTATGGTTATAAATCAAATTAGTTGGCTGGAACAAATCCGGCATTTGCGAAAGCTTAACTTTGTGACTACGCACTTTTGACAGGACTAATTAAAAAATTAGTTTTAGATGTATTTTTTGAAATTTTAGCACTAATGACTGAAGGGTTAGTGCATTTAATTAATTACGTTTTGCTGCGCATTGGTATTACCGGTTCAAGTTTGAGCCTATCAAAAAGAAAAGTTTATAAGCTTAGGTAAACAACAAATTTGGGATAAAACGTGATCGGTTAACTGGTTAATTCGTAATATTATTAAAGCTCGTTAGTAGGTAACATAAAAGTAATAGTTAAGGGTATCTTCGGTTGAAGTGATTGTATTTATAACAGTTAATTCAAGGGTCCAAAGCATATTGTTTTCTGAGCAAATGCCAACCATGGTTTCGCTTTGCCACAAATCTCCTTGCTGTACAAACTGCTGCGGGATAAATCCCATGTACATAGTTATGCCTTTTAATTTTGCTTGGCTGATTTTTGTATTGTTGGGTAATTTGCTGAAAATTGTAAAAGGTGTTTCAGGTGAAAGAGATTGATCACTGAGCCACACTTTCACTTTATTTGGGAAGGTACATTCTTGATTAGGTTCGCAGTTTGAATTTTTATGTATTCTTGCGTCTTTTTGATTATCAAAATCACAGGCGGTCAACAATAAAAGTAGCAAAAACACATAACATAATTGGGTTGCTTTCATAAAAATTCGCTCCGAATAAAAGCAGATACTAATAATCAAGCTTATAAATGACAAGCATGGCCCACTAAATAATCAAATTTAGGCACTCAGCTAATCAAAAAATAGACAACAAAGCCACAAAGTTTGATTGATGTCATAATATTACGTAATTGACCTATCTTTTTTAGGCCAAAAAATTTATTATTTCCCTCGCAAAAATTAGGGTTTCTCGAGTTTGTTTTCTGAAGCATTCATGCTTTGAACGTTTTAGGTAACATGCTTGTGAAGTAATAGTAGGCCCCACTTTTTAAGTGGGTAATTCATTTCTAAACGCATTTATTGCAGCGGAAGCCAGAAAATGAGCCAAACAGTAGCATCACAAACTGAGTATAACTATAAAGTTGTACGCCAATTCGCTATTATGACAGTGATTTGGGGCATCGTTGGCATGAGTATTGGGGTTCTGATTGCTGCCCAATTAGCTTGGCCAGCACTTAACTTTGATACACCATGGTTAACTTACTCTCGACTACGTCCGTTACACACGAACGCAGTAATTTTCGCATTTGGTACAAGTGCACTTTTTGCGACGTCTTATTACGTCGTACAACGTACTTGTCAAACGCGCCTTTTCTCAGACAAACTTGCCGCAATTTCATTTTGGGGCTGGCAGCTAGTTATCGTATTAGCAGTAATTACTTTACCATTAGGTATTACAAGCTCTAAAGAATACGCTGAACTAGAATGGCCAATCGATATTCTAATCGCTGTTGTTTGGATTATTTATGCAGTTGTATTTTTTGGTACTTTAATTAAACGTAAGGTATCGCATATCTACGTTGCTAACTGGTTCTATGCTGGCTTTATCATCACTGTTGCAGTACTGCACATTGTGAACAGCATGGCAGTGCCTGTATCGTTAACTAAATCATACTCTATCTATGCAGGTGCAGTAGATGCGATGGTTCAATGGTGGTACGGTCATAACGCTGTAGGTTTCTTATTAACCGCTGGTTTCTTAGGTATGATGTACTACTTTGTACCTAAACAAGCAGGTCGCCCTGTATACTCTTACCGTTTATCGGTCGTTCACTTTTGGGCGCTTGTATCTCTATACATTTGGGCTGGTCCTCATCACCTTCACTACACTGCACTTCCAGATTGGACGCAAAGTTTAGGTATGGTTATGTCAATTATCTTATTCGTTCCATCTTGGGGCGGTATGATTAACGGTATAATGACCTTATCGGGTGCGTGGCATAAACTGCGTACTGACCCAGTACTTCGTTTCTTAGTTGTATCATTATCTTTCTACGGTATGTCTACGTTTGAAGGCCCAATGATGGCAATTAAATCTGTGAACGCGTTATCTCATTACACAGATTGGACTGTAGGCCACGTTCACTCAGGTGCACTTGGTTGGGTAGCTATGATTTCTATTGGTGCTATTTATCACCTTATCCCTGCACTATTTGCACAAGGTCGTATGTACAGCATTAAGCTTGTTAACACACACTTCTGGTTACACACTGTTGGTGTTGTTTTATACATTGTTGCAATGTGGATTTCAGGTGTAATGCAAGGTCTTATGTGGCGTGCAGTAAATGCTGACGGTACATTAATGTATAGCTTTGTTCAGTCTTTAGAAGCATCACATCCTTTCTACATAATGCGTTTTGTTGGCGGTGTATTCATCGTAACAGGTATGTTAGTTATGGCTTATAACGTTTTCCGTACAATTTCAGCTGAAAAAGAATCACTGAAGTTAGACGCGCAAGCACAATTAGCATAACGGAGTGAGATGATGAGCAATAAAAATTCACAAAACAAACACGAAATAGTAGAAAAAAACGTTGGTCTTATGGCCATACTGACTGTTTTTGCTATTAGCTTTGGTGCATTAGTTGAAATTACTCCACTTATGTTCCAAGACGACACAACAAAACCAGTAGATGGCTTACGTCCTCTAAATGCGTTAGAAATGGAAGGTCGCGATATTTACGTGCGTGAAGGTTGTTATAACTGTCACTCGCAAATGATTCGCCCTTTTCGTGACGAAGTTGAACGTTACGGCCACTACTCTGTAGCAGGCGAGTCAGTATGGGATCACCCTTTCCAATGGGGTTCTAAACGTACTGGACCTGACCTTGCTCGTGTTGGTAAACGTTACTCGGACGATTGGCATTATGCTCACTTAGTGAACCCGCGGGATGTGGTTCCTGAGTCTAATATGCCAGGTTTCCCTTGGTTAGCAGAGAACACCGTTGATACCAGCTTAACTCTGAAAAAACTACAAATTTTCCGTGATACATTCGCTATTAACCCAGAAAACCCAAAACATCCGGGTTTAGGTTACGGTAGCGATGAAGAACTAATAGCTGACGTTGCCAAAGTTGATGCAATGAATGACGGTAAAGGTGCAACAGAAATGCAAGCCCTTATCGCTTATTTGCAACAGCTTGGCACGCACTTGAAGTAATTATTATGGATTACGGAACATACAGAGGCATTTTAACTCTGGTAATTTTAGTATTGTTTATTGTGATTGTTGTATGGGCATACAGCAAGCGTACCAAAAATCGTTTTGACGACGCTGCTAATGCCATTTTTGAAGATGAAAAAAAACATAACAACACACTCTCTAACGAGGAAAAGGAGTCTGAAAAATGACTAGCTTTTGGAGTATTTGGGTTATTGTTTTAACCCTAGCATGCTTACTTATTATCTTTGGCCTATTAGTGTGGAACTTAAAAAACTACGCTGGTGTTGAAGAAGGTGAAGATTGTGGGCATGAGTATGACGGTATTACCGAACTGAACAATCCGCTACCTAAGTGGTGGACTTACATGTTCTTCGCAACGTTTATTTGGTCTGTTTATTACCTAGCAGCATACCCAGGTTTAGGTAACTGGGAAGGGTTAGGTAAATGGACAAGCTCTAATCAGGGTATTACCTCTTTAGCGGAATCGAAAGAAGCCGTTAAGTTAGCAGCTGAAGAAGGCCGTTTTGTAAAACTTGATAAAGAGTATGAAGCAGCAGAAGAGCGTTTTGGTCCTATTTTTAACCGACTTGCAAAAGTACCTGTTTTAGATTTAGTTCAATCTAAAATTGATGGTGATGCAGCGCAGCAGCTAGCTCTTGAAAATGGCACAGAGCATGAGCAAACAGATGGTCAATTAGCGCTAGAAATTGGTCAGCGTTTATTCTCTCAAAACTGTGCACAATGTCACGGGTCTGACGCGCGTGGTGGTATTGGCTTCCCTAACCTAACTGATAAAGACTGGTTATATGGTGGCACACCAGACAAAATTAGAGAAACACTCCTAATTGGTCGTGTTGCAGCTATGCCTCCTTGGGGTGCAGCATTAGGTGAGCAAGGTATAAAAGAAATGACAGCACACGTGTTGAGCCTTTCTGGTCGTACAGTTAACCAAAAAGATGCAGCCGCTGGTGCAGCTAAGTTTGCTATGTGTGCAGCGTGTCACGGTGCTGACGGCAAAGGGTCAGTTGCTCATAACCTACCGTTTGGCGCACCAAACTTAACCGATAACATATGGTTATACGGTGGTTCTCAACGTGCCGTTGAAGAAACACTGCTTAACGGTCGTGCCGGTGTAATGCCAGCGTGGAAAGACATTTTAGGTGAAGATAAAATCCACCTTTTAACTGCGTACGTTTACAACTTATCGCAAGATAAATAAGCACGCTGTTAATAGAATGTTTATAAATTAATTTATTAAATTCAATAGATTAATCCAGATCAAAAAAGCCTCCACTTGGAGGCTTTTTTTTAGTCTTTTACGTACAATTACTATAAAATAACCTCTTCAAAACTAATATTAGAGTCACTATGCAACCTACTCCGTGGTATAAAAACTTTTGGCCTTGGTTTTTAATTTTTTCCCGCTAGCAGCTATTGTTGGCTGTATTACTTTACTAATAACGGCAATTGGCAATGGCCCAGATATGGTCGTTGATGATTACTATAAAAAAGGTAAAGCAATTAATTTAGAGCTCAGTAAGTTCGAGAAAGCAAAAGCACTTTACTTACATGGTGAATTAGCCGTAACTAACGACCGAGTGAGTTTTAAATTTACCAAAGGCGATAGCAGTAATGTATCGGCTTTAAAAGTGTCGTTTTACCACCGTACAATCAAAGCACACGACTTTGAAGCAACACTTACAGCTAATGCAAACAAAGAATTCACCGCACTTCTTGAAAATTACACTGAAGGTGCCTATTCCATTTTTGTTGAACCTATCGATAAAACATGGAAACTAAAAGAAAACATTACCCTACCTACGGTTGAAACCGTTTTAGTTACGCCTAACTATAAGTAGTTATTATTATGTCTAATTCTTGCTTTCATTGCCTTGAAAGTGTGCCAAAGGGATTTAGCGCCACAGTAACAATAGACGATACCCCTCAGCCAATGTGTTGCATTGGCTGCCAGGCCGTAGCGCAAAATATTGTTGAGCAAGGAATGACTGATTACTACAAATACCGCACAGTCAGTGCGGGTAAAGTAGAGCAACTTGTTCCTGAGCAATTGGCATTTATTAAAAGTTACGACAACGAAGATATTCAAGGTGAATTTATAGCCACAAGTAACAATATTTCAGAGGTATTACTGAGTGTTGAAGGCATTACGTGCGCCGCATGTGCGTGGCTTATAGAAAAGCAATTATTGAGTTTAAACACTGTAAAACGGGTAGATGTAAATACCTCAACTAACCGTGCGATGATCCAATGGGACAAAACAGCAACTCCCCTGAGTGATGTTATTACCGCCTTGGCTAAAATAGGCTACAAAGCATATCCATTTCAGGCCGATACCGAAGCACAACAAAAACAACAAACTAGCAAAAGCATACATTCGCCGCTTGGGTGTGGCAGGCCTAATGACAATGCAAGTAATGATGTTTGCATTTGCCATGTATTTTGGCATGTTTTCAGGTATGGATAGTAATTTTGAACAGTACTTTAGATGGATAAGCCTTGTATTAGCTTCTCCTGTTATTTTGTATAGTGCGCTGCCCTTCTTAACCAACGCAATTAACGGCTTAAAAGCTAAACAGCTTAATATGGATTTACCTGTTTCTTTAGCAATTTTTGGCGCCTACGGAGCCAGTTGTTATGCAACTGTTATGCAAGTTGGTGAGGTATATTTTGAATCTATTTGCATGTTTACCTTTTTATTATTATTAGGTAAATATTTAGAATTTAGAGCGCGTTTAAAAGCGAGTGAATACACAGCAAACCTTCAAAAGCTATTACCTCTAACAGCTCGCACGCTTACAGATAGTGGTGAAGAGCTAATTATTGCGGCTAAAAAGCTTAAACTTAATGATGTTGTACTTATTAAAGCAGGTGAAACCATTCCCGCCGACGGCGAACTCATTAAAGGTAAAACGACGGTTGATGAATCAATGATGACCGGCGAACACCAACCGGTTAACAAATTCATAGGCCATAATGTGTATGCCGGCTGTGTAAACCACGATGGTGTTATTGAAATTAAAATAAATAAAATAGGTCAAAACACCCTTTTAAATCAAATTATTCGTCTGCAGCACAATGCGCTCACAAAGCGGCCTAAGCTGGTCGAAATAACCGATAAAGTAGCACAAGGGTTTGTAGCTTGCTTATTGGTATTTGCCTCGTTGACTGCCATTGGTTGGTATCAAATTGATCCCGAGCATGCTTTTTGGATTACTATTTCAGTATTAGTCGCAACCTGCCCTTGCGCTTTAAGCCTAGCAATACCGACAGCTCTAACCTGTGCAATTGCCAGCCTAACCAAAAAGGGGATTTTAATTAAACAAGCCCATGTACTTGAAACCCTTTCAAAACTAACCTTATTTGCGTTTGATAAAACAGGCACACTCACACAAGGTAAATTTAGCCTTGATGAAGTAGATATTATCGACAACAGCTACTCAAAAGATGATGTAATGGCTATTGCAGCAATGTTGGAGCGCTTTTCTGAGCACCCGATTGCAAGTGCATTTGACGGCTACACTCCAGCAAAGCATAGTCTTCATAACATTGAAGTGCACGCAGGTTTAGGGATTAGTGCAAAAGATGAAACCACCCACTACGCTATAGGTAAAAGTGGTTGGTTTGACAGTAAAAAAACAAACGCGCAAGCCAGTTTGTATATAAACAAACACGTTGTGGCACGTTTTTATTTTGTCGATAAAGTAAAGCACGATGCTCAAAGTTTAATTAAATCGTTACATGGGCAGCAATTAACTTGCCACATGCTTACTGGCGATGCGTCAGATGCGGGCAAAAAAGTAGCTAAGCAATTAAACTTAGACAGCGTGCAATCTGGTTGCTCACCACAAGATAAACAAACAGCCGTAGAGGCATTTTCATCTCAAAATGAGGTGGTCGCTATGGTGGGTGATGGCATAAACGATAGCCCTGTATTTGCAAGTGCCCATTTGTCTATTGCAATGGAAACTGGCGCTGATATATCAAAAAACAGCGCCGATGTTGTACTGCTAAATAGCGATTTAGCGTCTATTGATCACTTACTCAATATAGCTAAACAGACTCGGCGTATTATTAAACAAAACCTAACATTGTCTTTATTATATAATGGTTCAATATTACCGCTTGCAGCACTTGGGTTAGTTGCTCCATGGATGGCCGTCATTGGTATGTCTGCCAGCTCAATTATTGTGATTTGTAATTCACTAAGGCTATTAAAGTTATGAGCATAATTTATATTTTGATCCCCATTGCCATATTGTTTGTGCTTATTGCCATTGGTGTATTTTTTTGGGCGGTAAGAAGCGAGCAGTTTTCTGATTTGAACAAACAAGGCCACAGTATTTTGTTTGAAGATGACAAAGAGCAGCATAACAAAAGTAATGATTGACCCTTTATACATTAGCGCATTTTTAATGGGTTTGATTGGCAGCGGCCACTGCATAGCAATGTGTGGAGGAATTGCCAGCTCTTTACAATTAGCCAGCGACAAACGTAAAACACTTACCTATTCATTTGCTTATAATATAGGGCGAGCAATAAGTTACATGCTTGCAGGCTCACTCGTTGCGGGTATAAGCAGCCAATTTGCTAAACAAAACACATCATTTTCTATAACGCTTTCATTTATTGCAGCAATTTTTATGCTGTTGGTAGGCGTTTACATAATGCGCTTAGGACCTACACTTCAATGGCTTGAAAAAGTGGGTAAAACACTTATTTGGCGGCATATTGTTAAGCTTAACAAATATTTAATGCCGGTTGACTCAACAGTTAAAGCCATAGGCTACGGGGCTTTATGGGGCTGGCTTCCGTGCGGTTTGGTTTATTCAGCGCTAACCTGGGCAATGACGAGCCCCACAGCATTTGATGGCGCAATGGTTATGCTATGTTTTGCACTAGGTACATTTCCTGCCATGATCACAGTAGGGATCACTGCGCAAAAACTCAATAGCATTATAAATCATCCTTGGACCCGAATAGTATTAGGCAGTGTTATAATTTGGTATGGTATCTACTTATTGATTATTGCAACCGACAAGTTAGTACATTAATGTTAAAATGTATTAACCTTTTCAGGTTTATTTCCCTCTGTATATAAAAACTAAAACGGATAAAATTATGGATTTCACTCAAAGTCGCGCTAAAGGTAATTGTGCTATTAGCTGTAATAACTGCAGCATAAGCCAGTTGTGCTTACCGTTTTCGTTAAATGGCCAAGAAATGGATAAGCTTGACGAAATTATTGAGCGAAAAAAACCATTACACAAAGGTGACTATTTATTTGAATCGGGTGCACCATTAAAAGCGATTTATGCTGTACGCTCTGGCTCATTTAAATCATACACCTTGTCTGAGCAAGGTGATGAGCAAATTACAGGCTTTCATTTAGCAGGTGATTTAGTTGGTTTTGATGCCATTAGTAAAATGGCACATCAGAGCTTTTCTCAAGCCCTAGAAACCTCAATGATTTGCGAAATTCCCTTCGACACTCTTGACGAGCTTGCAGGTAAATTACCTAAACTACGCCAGCAAATAATGCGTTTAATGAGCAGTGAAATTACCTACGATCAAGAAATGCTTTTACTGCTTAACAAAAAATCGGCAGAAGAACGCCTAGCTAGTTTTATTTATAACTTGTCTGAGCGATTTGGTGAGCGTGGTTTTTCGCGTAAAGAGTTTAGGTTTACTATGACCCGTGGTGAAATAGGTAATTACTTAGGCCTTACAGTAGAAACCATTAGCCGTTTATTAAGTCGCTTTCAAAAAGCCGATTTAATTAAAGTAGAAGGCAAGTTTATTACTATTTTAGATAATGATGCACTCGCTAAAGCAGCAGCCATTGTTAAATAGGTATACATTGATATAGAACAACAATTTATGTGCTAAGCCTTTAACTGTTTTGTATTTGAGTTACACTAAAAGTACACCAGTTAGATAAATGGAGTAGCACATGAACACAATTAAACGCATTCTCGCGGTTATTGACCCTACCAAAGACGATCAACATGGTTTAGCGCGCTCAGTCGAACTGGCAAAAAAATCTGGCGCAACAATTACAGCATTCATGACGGTCTATGACTTCTCTTATGAAATGACAACGATGCTTTCAGGCGATGAGCGTGAAGCGATGCGCGAAGCCGTTTTAAAAGACCGCGAACTCTGGCTCAACGATTTAGTTTCACCTTACAATAACTTAAATATTGAAACATTAGTTGTTTGGCATAACCGCCCTTACGAAGCCATTATTGAAACAGTTATCGATCAAAATTACGATTTAGTCATTAAAAGCACTCATCAACATGGTGCACTAAAATCAGTGATATTTACCCCTACAGATTGGCATTTGGTACGTAAATGCCCTACTCCAGTATTATTTGTAAAAGAAATGGCATGGCCTGAAAATGGCAATATTTTAGCTGCTGTTAACGCAGTGAGCGAAAATGATCAGCATATAGCGTTAAACAAACGAATAATTAAAGACGCGCAATTTTTATGTGAGCTTGCTAATGCAAAACTTAACTTAGTCAATGCATATCCTGCCACCCCTATTAATATAGCTATTGAAATACCAGAGTTTAATCCAAGTCTTTACAACGAATCAGTTAAAAAACACCATATAGAATCAACTAATGCACTGGCTACTGAATTTACATTAACTACTGAGCAATGCTTTATTGAAGAAGGCTTACCAGAAGGTGTAATTCCTGATATTGCAAATCGTTTGAATAGTGAATTAGTGGTTATTGGAACTGTTGGACGTACAGGGTTAAGTGCTGCGCTAGTTGGCAATACTGCAGAGCATGTAATAGATAGCCTAGACTGCGATGTATTAGCACTAAAACCAGACGGCTACGTTAGCCCACTGGCAAAAGATTAATAAATTTTGCTGTAGCTCCCGATATGCTAATAACATATAATACGCCCCTTTATTTCTAGCAAGTAATTTGCTGCATTGTTTACTAAGGGGGCGTAGTGTCTAACTCAGCTCAAGCCAAAGCTCAATATAACTTTAATAAGTTACAAAAGCGTTTACGCCGTTTAACTGGCCAAGCGGTTATGGACTTTAACATGATTGAAGAAGGTGACCGTATAATGGTTTGCCTCTCTGGTGGTAAAGATAGCTATACAATGCTTGAAATGCTGCAGCACCTTAAACGTGTTGCCCCCATTAAATTTGATCTTGTAGTTGTTAATTTAGACCAAAAGCAGCCCGGCTTCCCTGAACATGTATTGCCAGAGTACCTAGATAAACTCGATGTAGAGTACAAAATTGTAGAAGAAGATACCTACAGTATTGTAACCGACATAATTCCTGAAGGTAAAACCACCTGCTCGCTGTGTTCTCGCTTACGCCGTGGTATTTTATACCGCACAGCTAAAGAGCTTGGTGCAACTAAAATTGCTCTTGGTCATCACCGTGACGACATGATTGAAACACTGTTTTTAAACATGTTTTATGGTGGAAAACTAAAAAGTATGCCTGCTAAATTAATGAGCGACAACGGCGAGCATATGGTTATCCGCCCGCTTGCCTACTGTAAAGAAGCAGACATTAGCAAATACGCGTTTACTCAAGGCTATCCTATCATTCCGTGTAACTTGTGTGGTTCTCAAGAAAACTTGCAGCGTAAACATACAAAAAACATGTTAGCGCAATGGAATAAAGATCATCCGGGTCGCATTGAGAGTATTTTTACAGCCATGCAAAATGTTGTGCCATCTCATTTAGCCGATGCTGAATTATTTGATTTTGAAAACCTAAAAACGGGTGAAGTGATTGATGGCGGCGATATTGCACTCGACAAGCCAGATATTCCTAAAGTGCCTGTCAACAGCGATACAGACGAAGAAAACGCTGGCGTTGTTACAATAAACTTAAGCTAACTAAGTTGTATTTTTGGGTTTGCATTAAAGCAAACCCAAAACTAGTTTAACCGTCGGCTAATCCTTTTAAAAACTCCAAGCTTAATTTTTCTTGCTCATTAGGTTGGTATGGCAGCTGTTGTAAACTGTCAAAAGGAAAGTCATTTATATCAAAGTGGCTAATTTCACTGTTACCAAAACTGTTTCGCTCGCCAGGACTTGGCGACATCCTTTCAATTACAAATCCACTCAAACGCATATCAGCCATGCCTTGCGGCAAAATTGACCAGTGCGCTTTTAAATCAATAGTTTGGCTTCCTTCACTTAAACGTTGTTTACTCACCAAGTGCGCAAGTGGTGTGTCGCCAGTAAAAAGGTTCGCCCGAATACGGTACAAGCCCTTTTTTACTACTTTTAAATTGGCGGGTATAAGCATGTTTTCGCTTTGTGGGTATGCCGACTCAAAACCAATAAGTGTCGCACTCGGTGGCATATATTGAATTTGCGCCACTACAGGGGTTTGTTTTCCATCAACATTTGCTTCAACAAATATTTGTAAATTTCGCGGATAGTCTTCCTCAGCTTTAAAAATAACATTGGCTTCGCCATCTTGTGCATTACTTTTATAGGTTGTTACAGTCTCTTTTGTATCTGTATTGGCAAGCTCTACATTCACATTTTTAAGGCCACCTGCGCTGACTTTTAATGTTATTTCTTCTGGATACACAAACCTATATTTACTAAGGCTGACTGTAACCGCATTTCCTTTGTCGTCTATTGGACTGTCAACAGGGTAAAATTGATTAGGTTTTAAACGGTCTTCATCAAATTCAGACAATGGTTGTGAATATGGCGGATATTTAAGCGCATGCTCATATTGAGTGGCAACCTGCTCAGCTGCTTTTGCTAAGTTGCTATTATAATCTGTTGTTACTTTTTGTTTTTGTAGTGATTTAGCGGATAAGTTTGCAGAGGTTGCTTGTATGTTTAATTTACTCTCAGCGGGCAAAGGCTGTTTTATCTTAACAACAGCGACTTCAACTTTAGCCTCTTCTTGAGAGGGCCAAACTAATAAAGCCAATACAGCCATTATTGAAACGACTACTAGGATTTTTTTTATCATTAATAGCTCAATCCTTATAAAAAGTGCAGCTTAATTAAGCTGCACATTTAACGTTTATGGGATCACATTATAAATTAATGCAGAAGCACTCGTTGTGTTTGAGTTTTTAATATAACGGTAGTTCTTTTTCCAAAACCACGACCCTGTTGTTTGATCAAATGTATTAAAGCCAACATTTTGTCCGTCGACATTAATGTTATTCATAGCAATGGTTACATTACCTTTACGCTGAGCATTATGAATTTCATTATGGCTGTAGCTGTCACTCATCATCATAGGGTAATGGTTAGGCATAAAACTATTTACCGCATCACTTTGTGATTTTAATCGACCATCAGTATCAATACTGCTGCTACAACTACCAAATGATCGTGCTGAGCTTGCACCACATGATGAGTGCGACGCAACAACCGAATCATCATTACCTTTTAAAAATGCGCCTGTGATCCCTAAGTATTCATTACCGTCGGCAACAAAACGTAAACGAGGTGTACGCGCATCTGGAAATGGAGATATTTTACGCGCATTATTTACTTTTAAATCGTGTAACACGCCAACCGCTTCGGTAACATCGCTTCCTAGCCACCATCTAAGTGCTGCATCTATAGCAAAATTCCACGATGCACCTGTAAGTGCGCTTACAGCAACATCAGCAAGTTCACTACCGCCACCAGCACCGGCTAAATCAAATGTAGCAACAATATTGAGTGGAGAAAGCCCTGCGTTTTCTAACCAGTTTGCTTGGTTATCAATAATATGGCGAGCAATTAAATCCCCAGTAGAGTGTGTCACTAATACACAGCCATCAGCACATAAGTTTGAGCGTGATAATTGCTTTAATTTAGGCCAAACCCAATCTGTTGCTATTTTACCTTCAACACGCTCGTAGGCAGGCCAATCAATTCGTTCATCTGCTCTATTATTCCAATACGACTGCCAATATGTTTCGCCATCATTTACAACGTCGCTACCTGATTTATTGGTTATTTGAGATACCTGCAAACCATGAATTAATATTATTTTGTGATCTTTACTTGCAGCTGAAAAACTCATTAGCATAGCAAGGCATGCGCCCATTATATGCTGAGGTTTTATCCACTTGTGTGTGTGTGTGTTGTTCATAAAATTCCTTAATGTGTGTGTTAAATATTATTAGTTAAGGTATTCACTATTAATGTCTTTTTTTACTGATCTGCAATATTAAGCATTAGAGAAAATAACCTGACTCTACTATCAGCGAGTTATAACCCTATTTTACCTGCCTTTAGTAATGTACTTAGTTAAGCAAATTAGTATGACTGATCAGTCCAGACAATGACCAGTATTAGGAACAAAGAACAAAAATGCAACAATTTATTATCATTTATATAGGATACAAAACAAAATTTATTTTTAATCAATAATTTAAAAATTGTCTTTTTTGGAATTATATGGTGGGTTTGTAAAAAATATAGCTGAGGAGTGCAATCTATTTTGCCAAGCCTAAACGTGGTTTAGCCTTGGCAAAAATTTTTAACTGACTTTATTGACCTTTAAGCTCGCTTGTAAATTGCCCTATAGCATTTACAACTTCTTGAGCACCATTTTGTATTTCACTCATAACATTGCCCGACTCTTTAGATAAAGCTAAGCCTTGCTCTGCTTTTTCTTTCCCTTTTTCGATTACATCAACCGTGTTTTGGGTTTGCGATTGGTTACGCTGTACAACTTCAACAATTTCCTCTGTTGCTTTAGATGTGCGTGATGCGAGTAAACGAACTTCGTCTGCTACAACGGCAAACCCCCGACCTTGCTCACCAGCACGGGCGGCCTCAATAGCTGCATTGAGTGCAAGTAAATTAGTTTGCTCTGCAATACTACTAATGCTTTGAACAATACTCGCTATTTGTTGAGATTGTTGATCCAATGCAGAGATTTCGCTGGCCGCTTGCTCCATATTTATAGCAAGCTCTGTCATAACAGCCACGGTGTCTTTAATTACTTCAGCGCCTTGTTCTGCTTTTTTATCTGTTTGTGTTGAGGTGCTGTAGGCAATTTCGGCAGCTTGAGAAATCGCAATTTCTCGGTTTACTTGCTCCGTAATGACAGTCGCAAACTTCATTACTTTATAAAGCTTTCCGGCATCATTAGAAATAGGGTTATAAGAGGCCTCTAACCAGACAATGTTGCCATGCTTATCAACACGTTTAAATCGAGACGCTATAAACTGTCCTTGCCTGAGTTTTGACCAAAAGGCCTGATACTCTTGTGATTCTGACTCTTCGCGCTCACAAAAAATACGGTGATGTTGGCCTAATATTTCTTTTTCTTTGTAGCCCATTGCATCTAAAAATTGCTGATTAGCCTTTAATGCATGTCCTTCTAAATCAAATTCAATAACCGCCATTGATCGGTAAATCGCCTTGATTGTGTCACTTTGCTCACGCGATGCTGAAATTGTTTTGGTTAATACAGTACAAAAAATAGAAAAATATAAAAGCTGATCTTGTTCTCCTTTTACAGGGTGAACAATTAAACGTAACCACTCTACTTGACCGTCTTGGCGAATAAATTGTAACGCGCCCCCCAGTGGCCCTCTTTTTTAATCGCTTTTTGTAAGCTTTTGTACTCGTCAGAGTGCTGGGAATGTTCAGAAATAATATCCAAAAGCGGAGTATTAATAATATGATTTTCTCGATAGCCCAGCATATTAAGGAGCTGCTCGTTTGCGTGGGAAATTCGTCCGTCATAAAGAATATTAATTACTAGCATTTCACGATTAAGGCCTTCCCATACTTGTTGTAGTGGGTAAAGCTCTGCTTTTAAAGATGCTATTTCGTTTTGTTTACTATTAGAAAAAAACATTAATATCCTTACTAATACTCGAGGTATGAAATTTATAAATCCAGAGGCTAATTTATCTACGTGATAAATGAAATTTGCCCTAGCGTTAAATAATTTGCTTAAAGTTCAACCAAAACCAAGACTTTTACATGGTAAAGTAAACACTTAACACACATTTGGGACCATTTATTACTTTAATATAGCCTCCATATAAGTCAAACTTTACGACGGGCTATTTTACTAAAATCACTGTTTAAGCCCCATTTACGCTTTTAAATGCAGTAATAGTGCAGGTAATGACGTTTCTATGCACTGGGCGTTTTCTTCATATTGGTGACTTATACGTACCCAACCGTCTGTTCCCATTATTTGTAGCGAGGTTATTTCTACGCTATCGATGTTTTCGTATTGGGTGCACCACAGCCCTTTTACTCTAAATATGCCAGAACTTGTAGTAATGCGATTTATTGTAAATGAGGTTTTCATAAGGTTATTTCACTTGTAACCGCTCATATAAACCAGATGAGCGCGATACAGTTTTGTTCATTGCTAACTGCAGTACCTTTTTATCGGCAACTAACTCAAAAGTATGTTTAGCACGGGTAATTCCGGTATAAACAAGCTGGCGATTAACCCCAAAACTTGCCTGCTGTAATGGCGGTAAAACCATTGCGGTATAGCTAAATTCTGACCCTTGAGACTTATGTATTGTCATTGCAAACACTTTGTCGTGGGCGGGTAAACGGGCCGGTGAAAATGCACGTGTGCTGCCCTGCTCGTCAATAAATATAGCCTTAAGCTGCCCAACTTCGTCATTCATTAAAATACCAATATCGCCATTAAAGAGCTTTAATTGGTAATCGTTTTGGCTAACCATTATGGGCATACCACTATAGTGGCGCTGGTTTGGGTTTACGTTTATTAACCCTTGTTGCTGCAGGGTCCGTTCGATGCGTTGGTTCAAACTATTAACGCCGTAACCTCCCTCTTTTACTGCGGCCAGTAATTGATAACCTGCAAACGCAGCATGCACTTTGGCTACACTCTCACCTTGGGCAATTAAATTTAAATAGTGTGCATAATGTTTGGCTGCTCGATTTACTAGGTTTTCTATTGGTTTACCTATAAAGTCGTAATCCAAAATAACATCACTAAAACGCCCTTCAACACTTTCCTGCTCTACATAATTTAATAAGCCACTATTATTTGTATTAACTGCCAATGCTAGTTGCCCTATGCCACTTTTAGCGTCAAAGCGGTAACTGCGTTGTAAAAAGGCAATGCAATCGGCTAGTTTAAATAGGCTATTTCCCTGTGATGTTAATGTGGGCTGATCATCAAAACAAAGCGCATTTAATTCATCACACCGTTGCTTTGAGTAGTTTGGTGTGCGCCCAAGTGCAAGCCCTTGGCACAAATCGCTCATAACGCTGCCTGTATCAACCGAGGCAAGTTGGTCTTTATCACCAAGCAGTATTAATCGAGCATGAGCAGGCAAAGCTTCAATTAATTTCGCCATTAGCGATAAATCCACCATGCTTGCTTCATCAATAATTAACACATCTAAGTGCAGAGGGTTGCTTTGAGTATGTCTAAATTTATTAGTAAAAGGTTTTACCCCCAATAAGCGATGAATAGTTTGCGCGGTATCAGGGATCAGCGCTTTTATATCGTCGGGTATACTACTTAGCTGATTTTTAGCCCCTAAAATAGACTCACTTAGCCTTGCCGCAGCTTTACCCGTCGGTGCCACCAGCTTTATGCTTAATGGCGCTGCTTTGTAAAGCGATTGCAATATAGCCAGCAACTTAGTTACTGTGGTTGTTTTACCTGTTCCTGGCCCACCAGTTATTACACTAAACCCTTTAGTTGCTGCAATGGCGCACGCCACTTTTTGCCAGTCAACGTCGGCCACGGGGGGCTCTGGGAAATAATGCTGCAATAAAGCAGTAAGAGTTTGACTATCAATATTAAGCGCTCGCTCACTCATGGCTAATAGCCGCTCTGCAAGTATGTGCTCGTAAGCTGCCAAACGCGAAAAATAAAGGCGTTGGTCAAATAACTGAAGTGGTTTGGCATCCCCAACGCTTTGATGATTTTGTAAGTAGGTTAACGCGGTTTGTTGGTTAAACCCTTGCACAAATGGGCTATACGTAGTGGGAATATTCCCTTCAACTTTATTAAAGTCGCTTTGACGTAAATTAAACGGATTGGCCCAATCTATGGTGTTTAATGTTAAGCAACTGTGCTGGCTTTGTTGGGCTATACATAACAACAATACAATATAAAAAAGCTCATTATGTGTTCTTTCATCCGTATTTGAGAGTAACTGCGCAAGTTTTACATCAACGACGCGTATTCTATTTTCGCCCAGTAAATAATCCAGTAACGGCACTTCAGTAACCACGCTATTAGATACTGCCTGTTGCTCATACGCTAAAGGCGCCTGTTCAACGTCGTCTTCTAGCGCGTCAAATAAACCCGGCTGTTGATTTAACTCACTCATAGCATGGCTCCTGGCTAAATAAGCCATCTAAGATAGTTACTTGCTCTAGTGTCAATTGATTAAAGAAAACACCTTGCCCTGCTGGCATGCCACGTAAAAAGGTGTAATACACGCCTCCTAAGTGATGCTCAATTGAGTAGTCACTAATGCGTTGCTTTAATAGCCTATGCAGCGCTACGGTATATATTAAATACTGTAAATGGTATTGATGGCTGCTCATGGCTTGCTCTAGCTGCTCGGGTTCATAATCTTTAGGCGTATTACCTAAGTAATTAGATTTATAATCTAAAATATAATATTTCCCTTGGTAGCAAAATATTAAATCTACAAAGCCTTTTAAAAGCCCTTTAACATGAGAAAAATCCAGCTTACTTTGCACAAAGCCAAAGTGTTTAATTAGCACTTCGTTAAGCTTGGGGGCACTTAAACTAGTCAGCGGTAAATTAAACTCCATTTCGACTAAGCAGTCACTGGGCGCTAGCTTACTTAAACTTAAATCAGTTTGAGCATTCAATGGGCAATTAAGTACATCGAGCACCCACTGCTGGGCAATTGGCTGCCATGTGTCGCTAATGTGATATTTATCAAAGGCCTGTTTAATTACCTGTGACAAATTTTGCTCGCTGTTTGTGGGGTGAGCAACGGGACTTGTAAAATCAATTTGTTCAAAAATTTCGTGTAAACAGCTTCCTGGCTTTGCCCCTTTAGGAAAACTAAAAGGTGAAGGGAGTTCGTCTTGTTGAACGGCAAACTCGTCTTTCTCGTGATCTTCGTCGCTTCGCCCTGGGGCTAATTCATCGCTGTGCTTTTTAAAACTCAATGCACTAAAGCTGGTTGCACGCCAATCTCGTTCTATGTGCGCCTTACTATTTTTTACACTCAGAATTTGCTGAGCAGCCTCGGTATTAGCAAACTGTAAGGTTCCCTGTTGGCGTAATTCTTCAGAGGTAAATTGCTGATAACACATAAATGTGTGCTTGTCGCAAAACTCACTTAAATGTGTTCGCCATATTTGGCTGCTTGAAATTTCGAGCTCTGAGAACAGCACATGCCCAAGCGCACTACTTTGAATTGCTAACCGACTACTTTGCCCTTGCCCTATGTTATAAACACCCAGCGCACAAAAATGCACTGCGCGCGTAAGCGCTACATACAATAAACGTAAATCTTCGGCTAAGCGCTCTTTTTCAGCTTGCTGGAGTGCGTCTTCATCCTTACTTAAATCATAAATAAGTTTGCCATTTTTATGATAAAGCGCTTCTTTAGTTTCACGATAACCACTGGCAAACGGCATAAATACCAATGGATATTCGAGCCCTTTTGAAGCATGCATTGTCACAATCTTAACTAAGTTGGCATCACTTTCTAAACGTACTTGAACAGTTTCGCCATCTTGTTGACTCACCTTTTGCGCAAACCAGCGTAGTAAGCGTAATGTGCCTTCAAGCTCAATTTGCTTTTGCTGTAATATTTCACCAAGGTGCCTAAAGTCGGTAAGCCACCGCTCCACGTTGTAGCCTAAACCTTGCCATTTAGCACTTAACTGATTATGGCTTAGTAATCGCTCAAGCATGGCCATTGCCCCTTGCTTATGCCAAATATGGCTAAGCTGAGCAAAAAAGTTTAAGTGCTCTTGCCAAGCGTTTTCGTTATCGGCAAGAGCGTATACATCGTTATAACTTAAACAAAATAACGGTCCTGCGAGCACACCACGAAGTAAAGACTCGTCATATTGACCATGTAATGCAGTTAAAAAATTAAGTAAATGATGGCTCAACTCTTGGCTAAACACGCTGTCGCGGGATAGATACACACTGGCAATTTTAGCCTCGCTCAAAGCCTTTTTCATTATTTGCGCTTCAACGCGGTCACGCACCAAAATACATATGTCTGCCGCACTTATTGGCGTTTTACCTATGCACGCTGTGCCTTGTTTAGCGTGTTCTAATAAAGTGACTATCTTATTCGCAAAGTAAGTGGCTAGGTGTGCTTGCCCTAATCCTTTACTGGTGGGTTTATTTTTTTCATCGGCGGCTTCATCTACAAACACGTTAAATTCAAAGGCGTTGGCCGGTTTACCATCAATTAAAAACGATTCATCTGCTTTTTTACCCTTAGCGCTCACTTTATTAAACGGAATCACATCGTTATAAATAAAACTGTTGTCGTGTTTGCTAAATAAACTATTTACGCTGTTTACTATATCGCTGCTTGAGCGAAAATTAGTGCCCAGTGTAAATTGTTGAGGCTCGTCTACCGCCTTTTTTGCGCCTATATACGTAAATATATCTGCGCCTCTAAAACCGTAAATAGCTTGTTTAGGATCGCCTATCATGGCAAGTGTAGTATTGGCTTGGCCATAAATTTGACTAAAAATACCATACTGAATCGGATCGGTGTCTTGAAACTCATCTATCATAGCAACCGGAAATAACTGCGCAATTTTTTGCGCAAGCACATCACCTTGCTCATTATTAAGTGCAGTGTATAAATTAGTGAGTAAGTCGTCGGGGGTGATCACACTTTGCTCTTGCTTACGCTTAACAATGGCTGATTTTACCCAGCGTGCAGCTTCTTGTACCAACGCTATTTTTAAACCTTGGTTCATGGTGTTGTTAAGCGCTGATAAGGTATCAAACTGACTTAATAATGGATGCGTAAACAAAGGCTGATTTTTTTTATAGTTAGTGGTGTCACTTAAGTTCTCGGTACTCCATATTTCAAACGAATACTTATTGGTACCAAACTCAAAAAACATGTCACCGCTTGCACAAAATGCATCAAGCGCTGCAAGGTTTGCTTTGCGAGCGGGTGTTTTAGCACCACTTAGGCCTGAGCCTTTAATAGCATCAGTAAATGCGTGTTCTTGGCAATCTTTTTTAAACTGTGGGATGAGAGCTAGGTATTCATCACGAGCTTGCCATACATCATCTAAGTTTATTTGCGGTGTTATGTGCGCATTGGCTTTATTTAAAATGCTGGCTACTTGAGAAAATAAAGACTCGGGTGCTGAAAATACATCTAAAATAGCATCGGTTCTGTCTTCACTCAGTGGATAAACAAACGAACGCCAGAAGTCTTTTATTGTTTCGAGCAGTATGTCGCGCTCGTCTAAAATAAACTCTAAATTAAATGCCACACCCGACTCAAACGCATGTTGTTTTAACATTCGCTGACAAAAGCCATGAATCGTAAATATAGCGGCTTCATCCATCGATTTTGCGGCAGCGTCCAGTAAATCAAAGGCGCTGTGTTTGTCATCTACTGCGGCAATTACGCCTTCAATTAACTCATCGTTTGGGTTTTGCCCAAGTAATGCATCTCTGGCTGCAATAATACGGTTACGCACACGATCTTTGATTTCTTGAGTAGCAGCGTCGGTAAACGTTACTACCAAAATCTGTTCTACGCTTAAAGGAGCATTAAGCTCACCCGGTATTTGCATGCCAAGTAAATAGCGTAAATATAACCCGGTAATGGTATACGTTTTACCCGTTCCGGCACTGGCTTCTATTAAACTTTGCCCTTTGAGTGGCATAGTAAGTGGATTAAGCGCTTGCATGGTCGCTCTCCTTAGCATGCTCATATAACGGCGTAAGTAGCTTTTCGCTCCAGCTAATAAACTCGTCTTGGCAGTCGTTAAGTGATTGCACCGTTAATCTAATGTAGGGGTTTTCACCTTCACCTCGGCCTATGTATTGCGGACTAAATTTATTCATCGCTTTTGCCATATCGCCACCCGTTTTTATGTATTCGTACCCACTTACCGGATAAAACGCCACAGGCTCTTTGCGCAGTGCTTTGTATAATTCAAACCAATCTGCCAAAATTAAATCAGCGTCAGCTTTGCCCATAGGCGCAAAACTAATTTGTTTATCAAGCCCAAGTAATAAAGTTTCGAGGTTATGCCCCAAACTTTGTGACACAAGGTGATAAATAAAGCCCCTAATCATGTCTTTGGCTTTAATACTGGCGCTGCGGTAAAACACCTGCTTTTGCATAAAAATATGGTTAAGCCAGCCCTGAATTTGTGTTCCTTGAATATTAAACGACACCTCTATAGGCTCACTTTTACCCGCTTTTATTTGCTCTTTCACCTGCCCTGCAAGCGCGTCAACGCGGTGTTGCATGCTTTGTAAAACTAAACTTCCCACATTCGCTTGCGGTAACTCGCCGCGTTGCAAAATTTGCTCAGTACTCATTGGCGTATCGTTAATTGTGGCTTCTAATATTTCGTCTAAATAAAAGTAACGGCGCAGCGCATCAATACTAAATGGCTCTTCATCTTTTGCTACTTCGTTAAATTGCGGCAAACGTAAACCCAAGGTTTGATTGTAAAAACTCTCTTGTGCGCTGCAAACACTGCGAATAAATACATCAAGCTCTAACTGTTCAGGTGGTTTTACATCAAGTGCGGTAACTGGCTCTGGTAATATGGGCTCATTTGGCAACCAAATTGGGTTATAACTCTGATCATTAAGCACGGTACTATTTTTATTATCTTGGTAGTAGTGGCTATTAAACGGTTGCAAGTGTTGCTGGCTAATCAAACATGCCGGTAATGCTTTAGATGAGTCGTCACCCAGCGTAAAACTACGCCCTATGTATTCTAATAACTCGCTCACCAGGGTTGATGGCATACGAGGTTGGTTATCAAAGCAGGAACGGCCAATATAGCTCATGTAAAGATTTTCACGGGCGCTAAGTAGCGCCTCTAAAAATAGGTAACGGTCATCTAATTTTCGTGATCGGTCACCTTTTTGTTTTTTAGAGTGTGGTACTAAATCAAACCCAATAGGCTGCACATTACGTGGGTAGTCAGCGTCGTTTAAACCTAGCATGCACACTACTTTAAATGGCACGGCGCGCATGGGCATAAGCGTACAAAAATTTACTTGCCCCACTAAAAATCGCTGACCGACGCCTTTTTCTTGTATACCCTGTTTTATTAAATAGCTAACTATGCGCTGCGACACCGCTTGATTGTAGTCACCGTTATCGTGGTGCTTTTGAATATCTTCTAGCACTTTTTGCAGCACTAATAAATCCCAACTGTCGTCGCTTTCACTCTCGTAAACAGCGCCAAGTAGCTCGCTTAAAATTTGTGCCTTATTAGTGAGGGTGTCATCGGGGGTAAGCTTAGCTTTAAAGTTTTGAAGCACATCGATAAAGTCTACCAGCTTATTAAGCGTATCAAGCGCCATTCCTTCTACTTCGTCGGCGCTGTAAATACCATTAAATGGGCATTGCTCGTCGCGCATGGCAATACCCAGTAATAAACGGTTTAAACCATGCTGCCATGTATTTAGTTCAATGGCGGGTAAATCAAAACTGTGCTTATGTTCGGCGTTGATGCCCCATTTAACACCTACGCGTTCAAGCCAGTACTGTATTTGTTCGTACTCGTGCGCTTCAAGGCCAAACTTTTCAGCTATTTGAGTTACTTGGAGTAAATCTAAAATATCTGATACGCCAAACCGCGAGAACGGTAAGTTAGCTAAGCTGGCAAACGAGCTTAGTACTGGTTTCTCTTGCTCTATGGCTAAATCAGCTAACGCGTAGGGAATATAGCGGCTGCCTTGCGCACCACCAAATACAGCTTCTATATAGGGGCTGTATGTGCCTACATCGGGCATCATTACAATAATGTCTTTTGGGGTAAGCGCAGGGTTTTGGTTAAACAAATTAAGTAAGTAGTCGTGTAATCGCTCAACTTCTCTAAGCGGTGTATGGCAGTCACTAAGGGTAATACTGGTATCGTTTGCACTTACTGGTAATTTACCTTCATCGTTTATAAACCATTCTTTGTTATCGGTAAGCGACTCCCCTTTAAACGCAAGCTGATAAATTTCGCTTTGTACTTGCCCAAGTAAGGTAGTGTCAAAAGCATCTATAAAGCCATCAATCCAACGGGCATCAAGTTGCACTAGCTGTTCAAAATAATCGCGACCTAACTTCCCCCACGACGATAAAAGTGGGTTACCTATAAAGTAATAGTCTTCATCTGGGTTAGATTGTTTTTTTTGCTGCGCTTCTACTAGCGGCATTTTGGCGTATTTAGCGTTTATTTTAGCCGCTGTTTTTTCGTCAATTATGTCACCCCAGTAATGCTCACTCGGGTTAAAAAAGAATAAAAACACCTCTGTTTTTTTGCTCAATGCTTCAAACACATCAAGCTGAGAATTGGCAATGGCTGATATACCAAATAAACTAATGCGTTTGGGTAATAAGCTGTTGTCCATATTTTCCAACGCAGCAAGTAATTGCCCCTGCATATTTGCACGGTGAAATTGGCTTTGGCCTAGCGCTTTGCTTAATTTTACAATTCGGCGCCATAAATCAGGCTGCCATGGTGCAATGGTGACATCTACGTCATCAAGTTCATCATTGCCACTATCCCAAGTTGCTATCCAATGCGGTCGATACATTAGGTATTGATCGTACACATCGGCTATTTTTTCACATAGAGCAAAGGTTTTTTGGCCATCAATATCGCCCTCTAAGTAGGTTTTTAGGGGTAAATAAAGCGGTTCGTCAATACAAGTGGGTAAAATTGAAAATAATTTCCATGCAAGGTTAGGTTTGTTAAAGGCCGACTCTTTAGGCACATTAGGTAATAGCTGCTGATAAAGTTGCCAAATAAAACTCGATGGCAACGGAAAATCAACCTGTGCAGCAACACCTAAATGCTCACTCAAGCCAATTTTTAGCCACTGCGACATACCCGGAGATTGCACCAGCACCACTTCTTTATCGAACGGGCTTTGCAATGGGCTTACCTTTAACAGTTGATGAAACTGTGCCTGCAGGGCTTCCATACGGTTTGATTGAATAATATTGAGCATACGACACTGTCCTTACTTGAAGTAAAACCAGTGTAAGATATTTTCAATTATAGGGGTAGCAATAAGGGGAAAATGACGTTAATAAAACAGCAAGTTAGAAGGTAGTTAAACAAAAAATAAACGCGCAGAACTTACTTTAATCACTTTTTAATCACTGTGCGTTTATTATTTATATCACGCTCTTATTTATAAGGGCTAATACTTGAAAGGCCAAAGTTACTTTGCATAATGACCTTGCCGTCAATCCCTTTGAGTTTTAATGAGATAGCTGGGTCGGGTTGTTTCCAATCAATGCTTAAATCACCATAGTTTACATTGTGCGTGTAATTGCCCACGCGATGCTTATTTGGGCTAACGTCTTTCCATTTTTCAGTCAAACCTGAGCTGGTCATTTCAATAAGCGGATAATCTAGGTTTTGCTTGTATTTAGATATTTCCCCCCAATGCGTATCGCCACTAATGATCACCACGCCATTTACTTTATGTTTTTTAATTAACGTAAATAAACGGTCTCGATCCTCTGGAAAGTTTGCCCATGACTCCCAGCCTGTAAAATCAGGCAATAACTGCAAGCTTGATGCAATAAGCTTAATAGCAGCAGGTTTTTTAAGCTCGCGCTCGAGCCACTGCCATTGCGCTTCACCTAGCATTGATGCGCCTTTAACTTCTGTTGGGCTATAAGGGCCTTGGTTGTTTAATTTACGCTTGGTGTAATATTCAAGCTCGCTTACATGATTAAGTGTGTCACGGTTCCAACGTAAATCGGGCATAATCACTTGCACCGTTTGCTCGCCTTCACCATACATATACGAGGTATAAATACCGTCTGAGCGTGTTCTACGCTCTGTGTTTTTAGGCTCGCCCCAAAAGTCGAGCATAATTTGTCGCGATTCTTCTTTGTGAGGGTATTCTTTTCCTGCATCGTTTTGACCAAAATCGTGATCGTCCCACATTGCAATAATAGGTGTGTTTTCTTTTAGGGTTTTAAAGCCGGGTTTTGCGCCTAGCTTTTGATATTTATTAGCAAGCACTGACATGTCATTGGTGTCGCCGTAAATATTGTCGCCTAAAAATATAAACAGATCGCCCTGCTCTTTGTTTATGGTGTCGAATATTGGGATATCTTTGTCTTGATGCCCGCACGAGCCAAACAATATTTTTGATGGTGCAGCCATCGCGCTTGCACTAACAACCAACGCAAGCGTTGAATATAAAATAGGGTTTAATAACATTTTCATTTTAAAATCTCTTTAATAGCGGGTGCCATATTGGGGTTTATTATATGTGGTTGCTGACCAAGTGCCGCAAGCACTGTAGCGGCAATTTGCGCTTGTTTAACATTTTTAATTTTTATTAGGCCATTTCCTTTAATGGCAGGGCCCATTGCGCCAAGCCAAATATGCTCCGAACCAACAATTCCCTCTGGGAATGCCCTTTTACCTTGCGGTGAATTGGCTAAGGCCTGTTTAGAGCTATGGTGTTGCCAATCGCTTGCATGAGTACCTCGGCCGTGGTCAGTAGTAATAATAAGCGTTGTTTTGTTTTTATAACCTGGGGTACTTTGAATGGTTTGCCATAAGTCTTTTAAAAATGCATCGCTTTGTTTCGCTGATTTTAAGTAAGCATCGTAATGACCATCGTGGGCAAAATCATCTGTTTCACCTAAGCTAATTACCAGTAACTTGGGTTGTTTAGCCAACATGTAGGCTTTGGCAAAACGGTAGGTAAAACTGTCTAATCGAACATTTACCCACGGGCTGGGGATTTCTTTTTGCAGTGCATTTAAAAGTGGGGCATCTGCAAATAAATCCTCTGCAATAGGCATAAACCCTGCATTTACATATACGTTACTGCGCTTGGTGTTTACAATGTACGGAAACACATCCCAGCTACCAAATAACGCGGTGCTGTTTTTAAATTCAGCTTGCGCGTCTAAACGCTCTAAAATAGTTTTATTTGGGTTATACACTTTATCGTTACTGTTAATATTTTCATCTACTTCGCCACTTAAGATTTCGTTATAACCGGGATACGAAAAATACCACGGATTACTAACCGACATTGTAGATCCCTTTGTTCTGTCGCCAATAATCACGCCTTGTTTAGCCACTACTTGCGTTAAAAAAGGCATTAATAATTGCTGACGCTTGTGTGGATTTTCATCCCAAAATTCATTACTTAAATCGCTCGGCTGTTTAACAAAGTCTTTATTACTAATAAGATTTTTATCAGCACCACTAAATACTTCTTGCCAGCGCACGCCATCAAGGGTCACAAGCACAACGTTTGCGTCATCCGCACACACAGAACTAGCAAGTAAAATAAAGCTCGCCAATAATACTTTTAATATTTTATGCATGAATTTTTCACCTCACATTAAATAAAAAGCCCATCAAAGTGACGGGCTTATATTTACGTAATTGATTGCTTAAAACGTAGCTGTAAAGGTAACTGCCGCAGTGCGAGGCGAGCCTATAAAGTAAGTCGAACCATTACCTGTGCCGCCGGCTAAGTAGCTTTCATCTGTTACGTTATAAACAACAAAAGCAATATCGATAGCTTTAAATGGCCCTGCATCAACTTGTGCTGCGTAACCCGCATTTAAATCAAGCACAGTGTAGCTATCTACGTCGCCACGCTCACCGGTGTATTTAGCTGACAAACCAAAGCGAAAATCGCCACTGTAATAATCGGTAGAAAGCACAAATAAGTCATCCACTGAGTCTATAACCTTTTCACCGGCTTCAAAACCAGGCGCATCCCCTTTGTACTCTGAGTTATTATTTGTATACGAGCTGTAAAAACTCCACTCAGGGCTAAGCATGTAACTTGCTGAAAGCTCTAGCCCTTGTGATTCAATACCACCTACATTTAAGTATGAGCCATTAGTACCTATGGTATAGTCAATCCCGCCAGTATCACTGCCAGGTGCAATAAAGGTAATACGGTTATCAAACTCAATTGAATAAGCTGTAGCGGTGAGTTTAAGAGCATCATTTTGGTAACGAACACCTAAGTCAATATTTTCAGCTGTTTCTGGTTCAATGGCTGACAAATCAGAGCTGTCGCGCTCAAGCACTCCATCTTTTATAGCTGCAAAATTTTCGCTATAACTAGTAAATAGCTCTGTTGAGTTATTTAACTGGTACACAATACCACCACTAAACAGTATATCTGAGTCACTGTTTACTTTTGCAGTTGTTGCATTTTGGTAATGGTCGAACTTTTCAATATCAACGAGGTATTTTTTGACGCCTACGTTAAGCGTTAAATCGCCAAATGCCATTGAATCTTGTGCGTACCATTTTAGTGTATCGGCTTCAAAGGTATTTTTATATTGAGTCCAGTAAGGCGTGCTGTCGTAGTGATGATAAATACGTGCATCTATCACTTTGTGCCAATCGCGCGATTCGTCGCGGTCACTTTGTTCATACCAAAAGCCCGCTTCTATGTCGTGCATACCAAATGTAGCGGCATAATGTGCTGTTACGCCTAAGCGATCTTTATTGTAATGAGTATGGCGATACGACATAACCGGTGTTGCACCTGCATCGTAACACGCAGGGTTTAACCCCGGGCCAGACTCCCATGGCCAACTTAAGCTAGCTGTACAATCTGCGTTGGGTGCAAGCGGATTACCTTCACTGTCGGTAAAACCGTAAGACCCTGCATTTGAGCCACCTTCGGCTGTTGGGTTACCATTTTCATCAACTGGGGTTGTTAGGTAAGGTGGGATCCAATCGCCACGTCCTGAATTTTTATGATAATAAGGGCTAACAGTAAGTAATGACGTTGGCGAAATAGCGTACTCAAACTTTAAATACGCTAACGTATTTTCGCGAAGTGTACCCCAACCTTCTGCAAACATTTGGTCAAAATGCGGCACACCCGTCCAATTCCACGTTAGTTGATCCCAGTCTGGTGTTTGCTCAAATTGGGCTAGACTCACGCTGTTGTAATTTGTTTCGCTTACGTCATCGTATGATATACGCCCGGTAATGGTTAAATCCGTTAATGTAGTAACAAATTTAGCTTCAGCGTGCTGGTTATCTTTACCACCATTGCTACCCGAACCAATCCAACGGCTAGTATCAGTTTGTGAGTAGCTAACGTAAGCTTGGGTGTTATCAAACAATGTACCCGTTTCGTGTTTTAAGTAATATCGTGTAGCATCGTGACTGCCCGACGTGTAAGCAAAAGTAGTGCTTTTTTCAAGGCTTGGTGCTTTACTGACAAAGTTAAATGTACCGCCAAGTGCTTCAAGTGAAGCCGATTTAATATCAGACGTACCTTGACCTACTTCAACGGTTGCAAGGTTTTCAGAGTCTAAGTAGCGGTTTGCTTTTGCACCGCCGCCATAGTTAGAGCCACCATTAGGAATGCCATCAACTGTCATACCTAACTGTTGCTGATTCCCGTCAATACTAAAACCACGCATCGTAATTGTGGTAGACCAATCGTCACCGCCAAATGCGTCGCCTTCATTTATGCTAATGCCTGGCAAATTATCAATGACTGACAACACACTTGAAACCGTGCTTTGCTGCTCTAACATGGCAGGTTCAATCACATTATTAGCGTAACTAGTTGGCTTTGCCACAACCGTTACTTCTTCAATAGTGGTTTCGTCGTTAGCATAAGCAGATGTTGATACCGCCATGGCAATGGCCATGCTCAAAATCGATTTACTTTTTAAAGCGTACATTGTTGTCCCGTTTGATTTTATTGATGGTTTATTATGAAAACGGGCACAGTATGATTTTTAAATATGACAATAAAGCTTTGTTTTATTGACATAAAGATTAAACAAATATGAGAAAATAATGGCGAAAATATGTAAAAAAAA
>NZ_BADX01000001.1:0-73965 GCF_000241365.1 Pseudoalteromonas sp. BSi20480
CAGCCAGTCCATTTGCTCTTCTTGTTCGTTTAAAATATGGTCGAGTGCTTCTCGGCTAATGTAGTCTTTTTTACTTTCAGCTAATTTAACCGCAGCGCGAAGTTCGTCTATAGTATCAAGCTCAAAGCTCATGTTAGCAGCAATCATTTCTTCGCTGTTTTCACCAATACGTAAACGGCCTAAGTCTTGTAGGTTTGGTAAACCCTCTAAAAATAAAATGCGCTCAATTAAACGATCGGCGTTTTTCATTTTTTGAATTGACACTTTGTAGTCTGCTTTATCAAGCTGGCTAAAACCAAAGTCTTTAAACATACGTGCATGTAAAAAGTATTGATTAATTCCGACAAGTTCATTAGCAAGTACGCTATTTAACGCTTTAATTACCTCTAAGTCGCCTTTCATAACTTTAGCTCCTGCTAACCCATTTGAGATTGATGGTAATTTTCTGAGCCAATTTTTTCAATTAGGCCAAGTTGTTGTTCTAACCAGTAAACATGATCTTCTTCTGTATCGAACAATAGTTTTTGGAGTATTGCACGAGATTGGTAGTCTTGCTGTTCTTCACAGATGGCAATTACATCTTTTACGCAGGCAACAACTTCTAATTCGAGTGTTAAATCATTTTGCATCATGCTTTTAACATCGTTTCCAATAAGCAAATCACGACGCTTGGTAAGGTTTGGGACACCTTCTAAAAATAAAATACGTTTGATTAACCAGTCAGCATGGTCTTTTTCTTCTTCCATTTCATGATTAAGGCGCTCATAAAGTTTATTTAAACCCCAATCATCATACATGCGAGAGTGTATAAAATACTGATCGATTGCAGCTAACTCGTTGGCGAGTAGCGCATTAAATGCGTCGATTACTTTTTGATTACCTTTCATGATATGCCACCATAGCTTTGTTAATTATAGCTAGTGTAGTGTAAAACCAAGTAATTGCAAGTTTTCTCTATAAAAATCATTGTGTTACTATTGGTTTTGATTCTTATTTAAGTTTGCATTGTTGCTTGCTTTATAGGCTCTCTGCGTTTTGGGCACACAATCAATTTTTGCTTGAATAAGAGTAGCTTGAATATATTTAAAACAGCTTAGGTAATACGGGTGTCGTAATTAACTTTATAGCGCTGAACTCAGGTGCAAAAAATAGCAAACCACATTAATAGTTTTTAATTCAATTATATTTTTTGTTTATTAATCAATTAAGCTAATTAATGTATGGCATACTCAAACACACATTAATTTCATGGTGTGTAATACATTATCAGCACCATAAATACTTACTGAACACATATTTTAATTTAACAATAGTGCAGCACACTTAGGGTCACTACTATGAGCAAGTCAATTATAATTCGCGATGCGAAGCCAAGCGATGCCAAAATTATCTTAAATTTTATTACAGAGCTTGCGATATATGAAAAAGAGCCAGATGCGGTCAAAACAAATGAGCAAGCTATTTTAGATACATTATTTAGCGAAGGCGCCACAGCGCACAGTATTATATGTTTAGATGGCGATGAACCGATAGGCTTTGCAGTTTATTTTTACAATTATTCTACTTGGCTAGGTAAAAACGGTTTGTATCTTGAAGATTTATACGTAAGCCCAGATAGTCGTGGTAAAGGTGCTGGTAAAGCCATAATGAAGCATTTAGCTAATAAGGCGTTGAGCAATAATTGTGGTCGTTTTGAGTGGGTTGTTTTGGATTGGAATAAGCCTGCTATAGATTTTTATGACAGTATAGGTGCAAAGCCCCAAACTGAATGGATTATTTATCGTTTAACGGGTCAAGAGTTAATAGATTTTGCTAAATAGTTAAGTTCCGATTGTGGCTAGCAATGGTTAAAAATTTATTTAAACTTTGTGCTAGTCACTTATTAAAAGAGCTATTTATGATTTCATCTTACTGGCAAAAAGCACGTCAAAGTCGCGATCACCGATTTGATGGTCTTTTTTATATTGCGGTAAAAAGTACGGGTATTTACTGCAGGCCTATTTGTCCAGCGCCTACTGCGCTTGAAAAAAATGTTATTTATTATGAATTTGCTCATAATGCAGCGCAAGACGGTTTTAGGCCTTGCATTCGTTGTAGGCCAGACAGTGCACCGGGAAGTGCGGCTTGGCAAGGGGTCAAAACAACCGCTTTGAGGGCAAAGCAGCTCATTGACCAATACGATGAACATGATTGCGAAAAGTTAGCTGAAAGGTTAGGAGTGAGTAGCCGATATTTAAGACGTTTGTTTAAACAACATTTTGGTTTGTCGCTTACGCAATATCGTTTATTTAAGCAATGTCATTTTGCAAAAAAGCTGATACAAGAAACGCATTTATCGCTAACCGACATTGCATACGCGGCAGGTTTTAAAAGTACAAGGCGATTTAATGATGCTTTTTTCAAACAATTAAATATGACACCATCAGCACTGCGTCAAAATACCAAAATTCAAAGTACGTCACTTACCTTAACCCTTCCTTTTAGGCCTCCTTATAATTGGCTTGCTTTACGCTCGTTTATAGAAAAACGTTTAATTAAACCTGTTGAATGGATTTCGGAAAATAGCTACGGGCGTACGTTTTCAAATACGCTTTATAAAGGATGTTTCACTGCCGAATTTATCGAAAGTAAACATCACTTTAAAGTAAAAGTAGAGATAGACGACACGCAATATTTGCAAACAGTTATAAATAATATACGGCGGGTTCTAGACTTAGATGCTGATATTAATTTAATAGAAACTCATTTAAATAAAAACATAAACAATGCATTCACACTGTGTAACGGACTAAGGTTGCCAGGTATTTGGTCAGAGTTTGAGGCTGGTATTAGGGCTGTGCTAGGACAACAAGTAAGCGTAGCCGCAGCGCATAGCTTAGTCACTAAACTAGTTGATGAGCTCGGAGAAAAAGACGTAAACCATGTGTATTTTCCGAGTGCCGAACAGGTAGCACAAAGCAGCTTTGATTTTTTTAAAATGCCACAAGCGCGCAAAAATGCGCTACATAATTTAGCTTTGTTTTGCACCAATAATCCCGGCAATAGCGACTTAGATTTATGGCTTGATTTAAAAGGAATAGGCCCATGGACTGTGAACTATGCAAAATTAAGAGGGCAAAGCCAACCCGATATATTACTTGAGGGTGATTTAGGAATTAAAAAAGCACAAGCTGCGGCTAGTTCGTTTAACAGTGAAAAGTGCACTCCATTTCGTTCCTATTTAACGTTCCAACTTTGGCAGCAACTATCATGATTATTCAAACATACATAACAAGTCCCATAGACAATATAATAATTCAAGCAACTGAAAAAGGGGTGAGTTACGTTGGCTTTTATCCGCTTGAAACCTACCCACATGTGCCTCTTGCTAAAGTAACTAATGAACCGATATTAAGCTGTGCGCTGCAATTAAAAGAGTATTTTAATAAAAAGCGTAAAACATTTAATGTTCCATTGGATACTAAAGGGACTGAATTTCAAAAAAGTGTATGGAACGCACTTCTGGATGTCCCTTACGGTAAAACCAATACGTATGGTGATATTGCTCACGCATTAAATAACCCAAAAGCGGTAAGAGCGGTGGGGGCAGCTAACGGTAAAAACCCAGTTAGCATTATCGTGCCTTGTCATAGAATTATTGGCGCAAATGCAACGCTAACTGGATACGCTGGTGGACTCGAAAGAAAACGCTGGCTCCTAAAACACGAAGGAGTTTTGTGAATTAGTAGCCTTAAGGTTTGTATCATATATTATGAAGGTTACACTATAAAAAATACTCTAATAAAAAATAGCTATGCAATTTAATACACTATTTAATATATTTATCTTTTTATGCATCGTACCTATTAATGTTGCAAACGCCGCTGCTAAAAAGTTGCTTTTTTGCTATGAAGACAAGGAAATTGCGCCAATGTTTTTAGGTACAGGGCAAGAGATTCCGATTCAAAGGCCCGGAGCTTCGGCAGACGTACTCCGGCTATTAGATGATGCGGTTGATGGCGTTGATATTGAGTTTGTGAGAAAACCTTGGCGAAGGTGCTTGAAGGATCTTGAATCAAATAAAGTAAATGCAGTTATTGCTAGCTTCAGAGAAGGCAGAGAGCAAATAGCCGTTTACCCAATGGATGAAGATGCAAAACCTAATGCTCATTTTGCTATTAGCAGGTTTGGCAGCTGCTTGTTAGGTCGTGATATATTTCGATCGCAATGGCAATCACGCGATAAGTTTAATACCAAAACATTTACAATTGCTGTGCCAAGCGGTTATGGCTTGAGCGCTGTTTTAAAAAAAGAACCTCTTTTTGTTCACGAGACGGTGTCAAAAGAAAGTGCATTTGAGCTACTTAACAAAGGGGTTGTGGACTCAAGCATAGATATTTGCCAAGTTGATAAAATTAAAGCGTCTAGTTACCCTTATAGTGACACCGATGTAAAAGCACTATTTCCCCCATACGAATTTACGCTTGGTTATTTAGTTTTTTCGCATCAATTTTATGAAAATCATCCGACGCTTAGTCATAAAATGTGGCAGTGGGTTAGTGAATTTGATTCGGCTCCTATCTACATTGATTATTTAAATTCTGCCAAACAACCTCAAAACTAATACTTTAAATCATAAGCTTATTTGGCGTTTGAAATTGGTATTCAGTGCATATTAGGGTAGCATAAGCGCACTTTTTGTAACTTGGCACCATCATGGCTCAATTATACTTTTACTATTCTGCAATGAATGCGGGAAAATCTACCACCTTATTACAATCGGCTTTTAATTATAAAGAGCGAGGTATGGAGCCAGTTATCCTTACTGCAGCTATTGACGATAGAGAAGGTGTTGGCAAGGTTTCGTCTCGAATAGGTTTGCAAGCAGATGCACATGTATTTGATGCAAGTAAAGATGTGTATGAGTTGATTCAATTGCTTAACAATGAAAAAAAGCGCCATTGTATATTAGTCGATGAATGTCAGTTTTTATCCAAAGAGCAAGTCATGCAGTTAACTGATGTAGTAGATGAGTTAGGCATTCCTGTGCTTTGCTACGGTTTACGAAACGACTTTAGAGGTGAGTTGTTTGTTGGCTCTCAATACCTACTAGCTTGGGCTGATAAATTAATTGAGCTTAAAACGGTGTGCCATTGTGGGCGCAAAGCCAATCACGTATTACGTACAGATGAAAATGGTGATGCGATTGCCGATGGTAATCAAGTTGAAATTGGCGGCAACGATCGTTATGTATCGGTATGCCGCAAACATTACAAAGCCGCTTTAAATATTGGCCGATAACGCGTTAATAAAGGTGTCTATATCTTTTCGAGTTATCCCTAAATGCGTGACTAGCCTAAGTTGTTTACTTGGGCTTATTAGAACACCTTGCTGTTTTAGCTTCTCAGCTATATCTACAATATTAAAATCTTCATCACAAGATGCATACACCATATTGGTCGTATTACTCATATCTACGTTAAAGCCTTCAAGTGAGCTTAAACATTCAGCTAGGTAGCGCGCATTAGCATGATCGTCTTTTAAGCGACTTATGTTATTTTCAAGCGCATATTGCCCAGCAGCAGCGAGCATTCCAGCTTGTCGCATACCACCACCAAGTACTTTACGCCATCGCCTAGCTTTATTTACCAACGAAGACGACCCCAATAATAAAGATCCAACCGGTGCACCTAACCCTTTAGATAAGCAAATAGACACAGAGTCAAAATGTTTCGTTATTTGTTTAATATCAACTTCTAACTCAACTGATGCATTAAACGCACGTGCGCCATCTAAATGCAGAGCTAAATTATGCTCATTAACAAAGTCCCGTGCTTGGGCGAGGTACTCTAGGCTAAGTACTTTACCGCCAATGGTATTTTCTAGGCTTAGTAATCGCGTTTTTGCAAAGTGACTATCGTCTGGTTTAATTGCAGCGGCTATTTTATTGAAGTTAATGGAACCGTTTTGTTCGTTTTCTATCGGTTGTGGCTGTATAGAGCCTAGAACTGCTGCACCACCACCTTCAAATTTATAATTATGCGCATTTTGGCCACAAATATATTCGTCCCCACGTTCACAATGTGCCATTAAACCAAGTAAATTTGCTTGTGTTCCAGAGCTGCAAAAAAGTGCGGCTTCAAAATTAAAACGAGTAGAAGCGAAGTTTTCTAGGTTATTTACACTTTCATCGTCGCCATAAACATCATCACCGACTGGTGCACTGTACATGATATCGCGCATTTCTTTTGTTGGCTTGGTGACCGTATCTGAACGAAAATCTATCATATTTTTCCTTTTTCTTATTTAATCAAGTTCATTACAAATTTGTTCACGCGTCTCTTTATCAAAGTAACTCCAAGCAAGAAATCGGCTAACTTTTTGCCCTTGAGCCATATCAATAATTTTATATTCCGCAATTGGGTATGTTTTTAGTTTTGCTTCAAGTGCACTAAGTGAGTCTTTTTTTGAGACTAAAGATGTAAACCACAACACTTGTTGTGCAAATTCTTCACTTTCTGCAATCATTGTTGTAATAAATTGTACTTCACCACCTTCGCACCAAAGCTCGTTGTTGTTACCACCAAAGTTAAGCGTTTTACTGGGCGCTTTTCCTAAGTTTTTCCATTTTCGTTCACTTCCTTTTTTTGCCTCTTGTTCGCTTGCATGAAATGGCGGGTTACAAAGCGTTAAGTGATATAAATCTTTTTGGTTTATAACACCTTTAAATATATTAGCCGGTTTTTTTTGCAGCTTAACCGTTATTTTTAAGGCATTAAATTGTGCAATCTGCTTGGCTATTTTAACCGAGACAGGGTCTATATCTGAGCCAGTGAAGTGCCAGTTATATTCACTCGTCCCTGTTAATGGATAAACTAAATTTGCACCAGTACCTATATCAAGTACTTTAACCTGCTTACCTTGAGGGATTGTTTGTTTATTATCTTCGCTTAATAGATCGGCCAAGTGATGGATATAGTCTACTCGCCCTGGTATTGGTGGGCATAAGTTGTGCTCGGGAATATCCCAAAATTCAATATTATAGTGCGCTTTGAGTAGCGCTTGGTTGAGTGTTTTTACTGCTTTATTATTTGCAAAGTCAATACTTTTAGTACCTGTAGGCGTGTTAACTATATAAGGGCTTAAAGCCGGCAGCGCAGCTGTTAGTAAGTTAAAATCGTAACCGTTATTATGCTGATTGCGTGGGTGTAGTTTTGCACGTGGTGTATTTTTAGTCATGAATTTATTTTAGCAATCTATATCAATAGTTAATTGTAACAAATCCTCGTAATTAAAGTGCAGACAATTACTTTGGCATATTTAAAAATACTGGTACGATGAGTTGAGGGTAACAATAAGGATTAAGCGTGGCCATTTCTCAACAATCAATAACTATAAATTTAGCGGATAAACAAACACTGCATTTACGCAAAATATTCGATGAACAACAAAATGGTCCCATCGTATTCTTTATGCATGGTGCAGTCGAAAATGGCAAAATTTTTTATACACATAGTAATAAAGGTCTTGCTCCATTTTTAGCTGAGCACGGATATCGTTGCTATGTCGCTGATCTGCGTGGGCGCGGAGAAAGTAAGCCCGTTATATCTAAATCTGCTGCCTATGGGCAAACCGAAGCTATATTAGAAGATATTCCCGCGTTTATTAATAAAATTGAGCAGCTCGAAGGTTCTAAACCAGATTACTGGGTGGCCCATTCGTGGGGTGGCGTTTTAATGAATAGCGTATTTGCACGCTTTCCACATTATATTGATGATGTAAAAGCATGTGTTTACTTTGGTTCAAAACGCTCACTGTTTAATAATCATCCAAAAAAATTACTTCAAGCTAATTTTATTTGGTATTTTATGGCGCCATTACTTGCTAAAAAGCACGGGTATTTACCTGCAAAGCGCTTAAGGTGGGGAAGTGATGACGAAACCCAAAAGTCGCATTATCAAAGCATGCAGTGGGCTAAAAAAAAGCCTTGGGTTGATTCCGATGATAATTTTGATTACGCAAAAGCATTACGTTCACTTCATTTACCACCTACGCTACATATTGCAGCGGTTAAAGATAAGGCATTAGCGCAGCCAATTGATATTCAAAGGTTTATTGATGAATCTGGCCCTGGTATTCAACAAATGCGTATTTATGGTCGTCGCCATGGACACCGTATAGATTACGACCACATAAATATGTTAACTCATCCAATAGCCCGTAAAGAGCAATTTAACGATTTACTTCAATGGTTTAAGAGTCACCCTTGTTCATTAGCTTGAGCAAGGGGACTTGGTATCGTTCCCATTTACTAACGGCATTTGTATTTACTGGCTGGCGAACAGCTTGTTTGCTCAGTGTTGTGACGGCTCTTTTTTGATTGTAAAACGATAAGCAGTTTTGCTCATATTTACACCCTAAAAACTCAAAAAGAGTATTTAATTGGTCTTTAGGATTATTTACTAAGTCTTCATAGGCTAAATTAAACACAGGTAATCTTAAAGTATTCCAATGTGTCATTAGTTTTTCATATAAGCCATGGTAGTGCTTAAATTCAGTTAAAGAGCAAAAATATGGCTCGTTCTCAGCAAAATAATTACTAAATACAGAAAATGCTGTGGCATTAACGTTACGTGATAAATTAATAAACTTAGCGTTTGGAAATAAAATATAAATCAGCCCGAGCGATTGATAATTGCTTGGTAGCTTATTAATAATAATCGGCCTTAACGGTGTCGCTGTTTTTAGTGTATCAATATAAATATTACGAGCTTGATTAATTAGGCTAGGCGTTAAATTGGCTAAGCACTGAGGATACGGAGTTTTGGTTTTTTGCTCTAAAAAGGCAACAACATTATTACTAATACTCGTGTTTTCGCCTAGGCTTGAACATTGGCTATGACTTATAAGCATTTGCTCTAGTAGAGTTGACCCGCTTCTTGGCATGCCAATTATAAATACAGGCGTGATTGTTGCGGAAAAGTCTTCTTCACGTGTAGCCAATAAATCAAGAGTATTGAATTTAATGATCTGATCATAAAAAGGGTCAAGCTCTTTGGTTGTAAACGTACTTAATTTATATTGTAGCGTATTTGCTAGCTCAAAATAGTTAAAAGCTTGATCTGTATCGTTTAGTTTATCGTAACTTTTGCCTAATGCGTAGTAACACACCATTTTAAGACGTAGGTTGTTAGTTTGAGTTACTAAGTGATGCAAATTACTAATGTAATTGTGTTCTTTATTAAAACGGCCAAGTTGTACTAATTCAAATAAAATATAGGCTGTGACAGGGTATAAGCCCATACTCAATGCGTGTGCAAATGTTGTGTGCGCTTTATCCAAATCACCATGTGTTAAATAATGCTGGGCTAAGTAATAATGTGGTTCAGGGTTATGGCTTGCTAGGCTTTTTGCATATTCTAATACGGTAAGTGCGTCCTGTGGTGAATTAACACCATTAAAAGCGTCTGCCAATGCGTGAAGCGGTTCTAACATGTGCGGTAAACGTTCGCAGGCTTTTTGTAGTAAATAAACTGCGGCATCAAACTTTTCTAGTCTTAGTGCTATTTTACCTAAACCAAATAAGGCTTCGCCATTTTCGGGCTCAGTAGCAAGTATCGTTTTGTAATGAAATTCAGCTTCTTTGAGCTTGTTTTGTTCGAGTAGTTTGTTGGCTTTATCTAGTAGCATAGTGGGGCAGTTTATTTTTTATTTACTATAAAATAAAAAAGGCGAAATGTCTTAACATTTCGCCTTAATGCTTTCATTCTAAAAATTAGAAAGTATACGTGGCCTTAGCGTAGTAGAAACCACCGTTAATACCGTAAGGAGATGTTTCGTAGTATTTACCACCCCAGTTATTATTTGGGATACCCGTTGCACCTTGGAAATCAAGTTTTTCAGCATCTTGGTCAAGTAAGTTTTGTGCACCTACAGAGAAGCTGATTGAATCGTTCACAAAGTACGTAATTTCTGCATCAAGCGTTACAGATGCGTCTGCTGTTTTAGCTGTTGCATCGTAATCTACGTGAACACCTTGATATTCGCCATAGTAGTTAAGACGAGTAAACGCAGAGATTGACTCCCACTGTTGTGCCCACGTAAGTGTTGCACGGTGGTTAGGTAAGTCTTCTTCTAGGCGTTTAACTTTAAACTCACCCGTAATATCACTGAACTTAGTTACTTCAGTTTCATTCCAGTTGTAAGCAAGGCTAAATGTAGAGCTGCCACCTAAAATATCTGCTGTGTAATTAGCTACAACATCAACACCTTGAGTTGTTGTATCAAAGTCATTAGTGAAGAAACTAACTTGCGCAAGACCTTCAACATTAGGTACACCCGCAGCTGAAAGTGTATCTTTATCAGCTTGGCTAAGCGTAATTTTTTCAGATTGACTGATACGGTCTTCAACTTGAATGTTGTAGTAATCAACAGTTAGGAACAAATCGCCAATTGTATAAACTGCACCAAATGTATAACTTTGCGATTCTTCAGGTTGTAGCTCCGTACCACCAAGTTGAACAGCAACTGGGTTAGTTGGTGGTAATAATGCAGAATCTCTTAACACACCGTCACTTAAGTTTGTTTGAACGTTACTAACGTTTGCTTGACCAACGGTTGGTGCACGGAAACCTGTGCTAATTGAACCACGAATATTTAGATCTTCAGTTACATGATACTGAGCCATTAATTTGTAGTTTGTTGTGCTACCAAACGAGTCGTAGTCTTCAAAGCGAAGCGCTAAGCCCATTAAGAAGTCTTCTGTAAATGGTGCTTCAACGTCGACAAATGCTGCGTAGTTACGGCGTGTAAACTCACCTGCTTGCGACGGCTTGAATCCAGGGAAGCCGTTTGAACCAATGCCAAAACCTTGCGCTGTTAATGGGCCCGCAGTGTATGATGCTTCATCACCTGAGATGATTGTAAATGTTTCTTCATGCCATTCTAAACCACCGGCTACGTTCACATCATATGCTAGGCCAAAGTCGTAGCCTTTAGATAGATCTAAGTTAAAGTTTTTCTCTAACTGCTCATATTTACCAGGGCTAAAGTCGCGCGGTGTATCTGGACCTAAAGATGCATTCACCGTGTTGTAAATAAAGTAACGTGATTCATTTAAACCCACAGTACCACTCAGGTCATACAATACGTCCTTCATGAAGCCGTCTGTAAATTCACCTTTAGTACCAATGGTTAAAGAGGTATCAGTAATGTTGCCACCAAAGTTTGGTGTAAAACCACCCGGGATCATTTCGTTAAATGCAAAACAATCTGGATTGTTAGCTACACCGTTAATGTAAGCAGGGTCGTCTAAAACATTACCGTCTGTAATTGAAATAGTAGGACAGTTGGCGCTCATGTCGTCAGTTAAGTCTGCAACAAGAAGTGTTGCGCCATCATCGTTTGAATATACACCAGAGCGAGTATGCGGGTTACGGTAGTAAAAGCCACCACGTACATCGCGCTCAGAGTAGTTACCAAACATGTAAAATTGTGAGTTGTTTGTTAAGTCTAGGCCTACATTACCAAAAAGTGAGATATCGTCATCAACTTCTGGTGCACCCCAAACTTGAGCAAGAGACGAAACATCTGGTACGCCTGCTGCTGCAAAACCTGCTGCATCTGGGCGTTGAACTGAACGACTCGTTGCATCTGCTGTTTTGTATTGGAAGCTTAAGTTTGCAAAACCACTGTCTGTAAACGGTAAACCTACGTTACCAGAAATTTGAGTTGTATCGCCGTCGCCTTCAAAATATTGACCTTTACGAACTTCAAACTTACCGCCTTCTGAAGCGTCTTTTAATTGGAAGTTCATTACACCTGCAATAGCATCAGAACCATACTGAGCGGCTGCACCGTCACGAAGTACTTCTACTTGTTTAATTGCAATGCTAGGAATAACTGAAATATCGGCGCCTTGTGCACCATCGTTAATACCACCACCTAAAAAGGCGATTACAGATGCACGGTGACGACGTTTGCCGTTTAAAAGTACTAACGTGCTGTCTGATGGCAAACCACGAAGGTTAGCAGGGCGAACTAGTGATGCTGCATCACTAATAGGGTTTTGATGAACGTTGAAAGAAGGAACTGAGCCTTTAAGAAGTTCTAGCATGTCAGTGTTACCTGACTTTTCTAGCTCTTCGCCACCTATGATATCAATAGGAACGGGTGAATCACCAATTGAACGTGGAGCTGAACGCGTACCTACTACAGCAATTTTCTCTACATTCTTATTAACTTTAACTTCGCTTTGTTCATCTGCTGCTATTGCAGAGCCCGAGATGAATAATCCGGCGGTGGTTGTGGCTAATGCAAATTTAATCGCTTGGTTTAGCGTATTATTTTTTAATTTCATTCTAAATTTCCCCAGTTAGAATAATTTTGTTTTAGTCGTACTTTAAAGCACGCCTTAATCATAATTGTGGAACGAACAGAGTGGTTTTACGCGATTGAAATATCGAATCAAAAGAGCGTAAATACTCACCTTCTGTTAATTCCTGAATACAGACTATACATAAAAAACAACAAGAGCAATTATTAATTAACTATTAAATAACAAAACTTTAATTAGGTAAAAAAATCCAAAGGTGGTGCATTTTAGTGCTACTTATAACAATTTGTGTGCAGGTTAAGATATAATTGGGAATATTAATGCAGGTGGGGAAGGGGTTTTCGAGGTTGGCTTTTTAAATGTCATCCTGTTTTTTGTTTTAGTTTGCAAATTTGTTAATTTCCATGTTGCTAATTTTTCTCTATATTCATCCCACACACATGAATAACAATTGCCACTGCCGCAACATTCATCAGATTTTGGTTTTTCAGGTTTTTGTGGAATTTGAGTTGTGAAATCAGTCATAGTTAATACTTTTTGGCACTAGTTTGGTGCGAAGGATAAAGTATAGTCATAATCAAGTAAATTATTCTTTGTTAACCCAACAGCATGTGTGAAAATATAGAAATGCGATTATATAAAGTTATTCACCGTGCTCCTTGGCGTGTAGTAAAAATTAGTAAAAAGCGTCAACAGCTTCGTTTTCGTCGTGCTATGGTGGCGCTTAAAATTGCACTTGCACAAGAAAAACAAGAAACTAAAGAGATGTTGGCCATATACAAGCGTTACACACAAGGGCAAACAAATAGTGCAGAGCTTAAACGAGCGAATGAGCAGTTTGTCGATATTTTAAAAGGCCTTGGATTGGGAGTATTTGCTGTGCTTCCTTTTTCACCCGTTACTATTCCACTTGTTGTTAAGTTAGGGCGGTTAGTGGGGGTGGATGTATTGCCCAGCTCGTTTAGCATTAATAAATCAATAAAAGAACTTGATAACGAAATAGAACAATCGCATCAAGAATCAGTTAAAAAAAATATACACAATAAATAACACTAAAAACTCGACAATTAGCGATACCTTTTAATAGTGCTTATTGATATGCTCGTATGAACAATTTTTACAAATTATGAGCTATTTAATGAGTGCATTACTTCGCAATACATCTTCTGGTATTCCTTTATCATTTATTCTTAAAAGCGAACTCTCTGATTGGCAATCAAAGCAGCCAACATTTATTCAAAATTGGCTAAACAATACAGGCTTTGAAAAGCAAGCTTTAGCGTTAATTCCCGATAGCAATTCCGGGGAGTTGTCCCAAGTAATTTGTTTAATGCAAAGCCCAAACGACTTTTGGGCTGCTGGCAATTTGGCCAATACGTTACCAGTGGGTAGTTATCAAATTCAAGGTGACGATACGTTTATAGAGTTTGTGGCATTAGGATTTGTTCTTGGTGGCTACGAATTTAGTGAATACAAAGAAAAACCGACAGTTAAGGCCGAGTTGTGTATTGGCGATGAACAGCTATACACGCGTATCAAACAGCAAGCGGAAGCTATTTTTTTAGCGCGTGATTTAGTAAACACGCCTGCCGTCGATATGATGCCGCAACATTTATCGCAAGTGATGGAAGATTTGGCTTCAACTCATGGCGGTGATTTTTCACAATGGATAGGCGATGAATTGTTAGAGCAAAACTACCCAACAATCCATATGGTTGGCCGTGCAAGTGAAAATAAACCGCGTTTGCTTGATTTAAAGTGGGGAGCAGATGATGCGCCACTAATAACGCTTGTTGGTAAAGGTGTGTGTTTTGACTCTGGCGGGCTCGACTTAAAGCCAAGCAATGGTATGCGTAATATGAAAAAAGACATGGGCGGTGCAGCGCATGTTATTGCATTAGCTCAGCTGATTATGGCTGCTAAATTGCCTGTCCGTTTGAGAGTATTAGTACCGGCAGTTGAAAATGCGGTGTCGCGAAATGCATTTCGCCCGGGCGATGTTGTAAAAACGCGCAAAGGTATTATGGTTGAAATAGATAACACTGATGCTGAAGGGCGTTTAGTTTTGTGTGACGCGTTAAGTGAAGCACAAAACGATAATCCGGAGCTTATTATTGATTTTGCAACATTAACAGGGGCATGTCGTGTAGCGTTAGGTACTGAGTTACCTGGTTTCTTTTCTACAGAGCGTGATGTAGCAAATGGTATAATTGATGCAGGAATCAGTGTGAATGACCCTGTTTGGCAGTTGCCTTTATTTGAGCAGTATCGTGGATTTTTGAAAAGTGATGTCGCAGATATGGCTAATAGTGCAAGTACACCATTTGGTGGCGCAATTACCGCCGCACTTTACTTAAAAGAATTTGTAGAGCCAACCACGCCTTGGGTGCATTTTGATGTGATGGCATGGAATTTACGTGCGCTGCCAGGTCGCCCTGCTGGCGGTGAAGCACTTGGCATTAGAGCCGTGTTTAACTATTTGCAAAACCGCTTTAATCATTAATTACCCGTAAAACATTAGCGCTATATGAAGCTTAAACTTCATATAGCTCTAGCGGTAAATCATCTGGGTCGGACAAAAAAAGTAAATTTTTTACCTGTAATTTCATCAATTCTAATCTCTTCAACTGCCACACTTTTACTTTCTAAATATTCTTTTGCTTTAGTTACATTGTCGACTTTAAACGCTAAATGGCGTAAGCCTTGTGCTTCCGGGTAACTAGGCCTTGAGGGCGCACCCTCAAACGAAAACAACTCAACTTGACTACCATCAGGCATTGCTAAGTCTAACTTATACGAATTACGCTTTTCCCTATAATGCTCGTTAATAATGTTGAGTTTTAAAATTTCACTATAAAAATGTTTAGAGCGAGGATAATTACTGCAAATAATTGCAGCATGATGAATACCTAAAAGCTCCATAAATTTATCTTCCTTAAATAAAAAACGCACTAAAAAGTGCGTTTTAATTATACGTTTTTAAAGCAAGCTTATTCAGCGTCTTTACATGCTTTTACAGCTGGCGCCACAAGCTCTAAACCTGTTTGGGTGCAAGGTGCTAATTGTGCGTCGCTAACGCTAATTGGAGTTACACGTTCGCCCCATTTTATGTAGCTTGCAGCCCATGTTAAACCCGCGCCAAAAGCCGCAGACATAATATTTGAATGAGGCTTTATTAACCCTTGTTCAACTGCTTCACATAGCGCAATAGCAATGGTTGCAGCTGATGTGTTGCCATAATCTGCAATGTTAACCATTACTTTTTCATCAGGTACTTTTAAACGGTGCTGGATTGCCTGAATTATGCGTAAATTAGCCTGATGTGGTACTAGTACGTTTATGTCATCTAGGCTTAGATTAGCTTGTTCGAGGACGTCGTCACAGGCTTCACTCATACCTTTTACGGCACGTTTGAATATCTCTCTGCCTTCAAATAGCAGATCAGACGGGCCAATGGGTTCATATTTGTTCAAATCACTACCAAAGTTAGTAATATGAAGAATGTCGCGGTCTTCACTATCGCACCCTGTTTTAGTGCCAAGTAAACCTGCCGGTGTTTCTGCAGCTTCCAGTACAACAGCACCAGCGCCATCACCAAATAGTACAGCACTGTCGCGGCGCGCCCAGTTTACATACCAAGTCATTCGTTCAGCAGCAATAACGACCGCTTTTTTGATCATGCCTGCTTGAATTTGCGCAGTAGCAGCTTGTAATGCGTATAAAAAGCCAGAACACGCAGCATTCGTATCCATGGCGGCTGCGCCTGTTGCGCCAATATTTTTTTGCACTTGGGATGCCGTATTTGCAACAACTGTTGAAGGCGTACAGGTTGCAAGTATGACAAGATCAATGTCTTTTGCGTCAATACCTGCGCAAGCAAGTGCGTGTTTTGCTGCAACAGTTGCCAGCTCTGCCGTGCTTACATGGCTTACACGACGAGATTTGATGCCAGTACGCGTGGTGATCCACTCGTCGGTGGTATCAACTATTTCGCTAATTTCATCGTTGCTAATACTTGCTGGTGGTATGCATTTGCCCCAACCAGTGATATGTGCGTATGGCATAGTGTGTTCTCTTAAGGTGGTATAACTTCAATTTATTACCGGCAAGTTATACCAAAATTCGACTTATAAGACTAGTTTATAGCATGCTTTGTATCGTAAATATTCGCTATTAAAGGTTTTTTAGAGTAAAGCTAGTATAAAAAAGGAGCATGTATGAAAACAGCACTCACAACATTATCGTCAATTGTATTGGCAATGTTCGTTAATAATGTAAACGCAGCACAATCTAAAATCATTTACGCAGGTAGTTTACTTGTAGCACCTGAGCAGGCATTAAAAAAAGAACAAACCTTAGTTGTTACCAATGACAAAATAACGGCTATTAAAGACGGTTATGTATCAAAGTCAGTACTTAATTTACCCGATGCTGAAATAGTTAATTTAAAAAACCAGTTTGTTATGCCAGGTTTGATTGATATGCATGTGCATGTAACTTTTGAACGTGACGCTAAAGCAAACCCACACCGTTGGGCTACAGAATATGAAGCCGATTATGCGCTTCGTTCTATTAAATATTTACAGCGTACGCTTGATGCCGGCTTTACGTCGGTGCGTGATTTAGGCAGCGACTATCAAGTTATTTTTCCGTTAAAACGCGCAATTGAACGACAAGACATTGCAGGACCTCGTATTTTTGCAGCGGGTAATACAATATCGCCAAGCGGCGGTCATGCTGATATGCATGGCTACAGAAAAGACATAACCGATGTTTTTAAAACGACATTAGGCATTTGTAATGGCGCTGACGATTGCCGCCGTGCTGTGAGAGAAGTTATTAAAAGTGGTGCTGATGTAATTAAAATTACTGCAACGGGTGGTGTGTTGAGTAATACCGCAGCGGGAGTGAATCAACAACTTACTGATGATGAGCTGTCAGCTATTGTAGATACAGCACATCATTTAGGGCGTAAGGTCACAGCGCATGCCCACGGGACAGAAGGAATTAAAGCAGCGCTTAGAGCTGGGGTTGACTCAATAGAGCACGGGTCTTATTTAGATAAAAAAACAGTCGATTTATTCAACAAAACGCAGGCCTATTTAGTTCCCACACTGCTTGCTGGTGCCACGGTAAGTGAAGAGGTACTTACTAATCCTAATATGCCAGCGGCAATTGCGAATAAAGTGCGAGAAGTAACGCCTAAAATGCAGGCATCGTTTAAGTTAGCGCTTAAAAACAAGGTAAACATTGCCTTTGGTACCGACTCGGGTGTATCGCGTCATGGTCTTAATGCAAACGAGTTTGGTTTAATGGTTGATAATGGAATGAGTGAGGCGCATGCAATAAAGTCAGCCACAGTGTATGCTGCTAAATTATTAGGGCAAAGCCATCAGTTAGGCGACTTGAGTGTTGGTAAGCAAGCAGATATTATCAGCGTAAATGGTTCGCCACTTGAAGACATAAACGTACTTAAAAACGTGCAATTTGTTATGAAAGCAGGGCAAATTTACAAGCAATAGGGAAGCAGATGAGCAGCAAAATTAAAGCGTCGTTGTTTAATCATTTAATTGAGGCTGAGCGTCAATTACTTGAGCCTGAAGTTCGCCAATCAGAGCGTGCACTCGACGCTTTACTCGATGATGAGTTTATCGAAATTGCTGCTAATGGCACGTCGTTTAATAAATACCAAGTACTCACACGCCTACCCACAGAGGTGGTGCCGCAGTTTTATAATCAGCATTTTAAAGGCCGAATGTTGAGTATAGATGTGGCGCAAATAAGTTATCAAGCAGCGTATAGACGTTCGGCACGTGCCGAATTTAATTATTCACTTCGCATGTCGTTATGGCGTAAAAATAGCGCACAGCAATGGCAAATGGTGTTTCATCAAGGCACACCGTGCGCTGCTTTTACAATTTCAATGGACGACGAGTAACGTTTTACCTCAACTCATTTTTATATATTAAATTGGAAAATCATTGTTTTGTTAATGCAAACTGATCCCACTATCAGCCGTTTACTTATGCTACGAAGCGGCGCCATTGCAGTACAATTAATTGCAGTATTAAGTGTTTATTTTTTACTTGATTACCAATTGGCATTACTGCCCTTACTTGGTGTTATTGCTTTAGAAGCTGCGTTTCAATTAGTCAGTCTATTTGCTTACCGACACGTTAGCCACGCTAAACCCTCGGTTATGCTGATGCAACTCACTGCTGACGTTTTGTTTTTAACTGTTTTGCTTTCTTTAAGTGGCGGCGCAACTAATGCATTTGTGTCGTTATTATTACTGCCTATTATGATAGCAGCGGTAACGCTACGTGAAAAAGGCTTAGCCTATATAGCTTTGCTTGCCATTGCTGCATACAGCTTTTTGTTAATAAACATGCCCAATCACAGTATGCATCAAATGAACATGAGCGGTCACTTTGTTGGCATGTGGGTTAACTTTGTTTTAAGTACCAGTGTAATAGCGCTTGTGATAGGGGCCATGAGCCGTGCACTAAAAGAACGCGAACGCGTCATTGCCAAAGCCCGAGAAAAACAACTACGAAATGAGCAACTAGTAACGCTTGATGGCGCAGCAGCACAAATAACTCATCAGTTAGCAACACCGATAGCTAACTTACAACTGTTGTTTGAAGAGCTATTAGAGGAGCAACCAAACAATATTATAGTTAAACAGATGCAAACCCCACTTGAGCAATGTCGAGAGCAACTTAATAGTTTTAGAGCGCTATCGGAGCAAATACGGGTTAACAATGCTAAAGATCAAATAACCATAACGCAATTACAAACAGCCATTAACGATACCTTTGTATTACAGTACCCCGGTCAACATATTAAATGGTCTACACCTTCCATTAATGCGATTCTTTTAAGTGACGCAATGTTGTTACCAGCTATATTAAATTTGTTGCAAAATGCGGCTATAGCAAATCAAAAACAAGGTAAAACAGAGCTTGAGTTAAGCTGGGAGCTTGACCAGCAAGATCAATGTATAGATTTATTAATCCGTGATTTTGGCGATGGGTTTACGCCCTCACAACTAGCTGAACTAGGGGGGCAGGTAATGCCTAGCGAACAAGGCATGGGTTTGGCCGTGTTGTTATCTAACGTCACGTTTGAGCGACTAAATGGCTCACTAACCTTATTTAACCATAAAGAAGGCGGTGCCGTAGCAAAGGTTAAGTTAGCCATTATTAATAACGAGCAGACAGCATAATGAAGTTACTAATAATTGAAGATGATATAAATTTAGCCAGTACGCTTGCTAGGCGTTTAACTAAGCAAGGCTTCACCTGTGATGTTGCGCATAACCAAAGTGATGCGTTACTTCGTGCGCGCCAATTAGTACCCGACTCTATTTTATTAGACATGAGACTCGGGGACGACAATGGCTTAATGCTTATAAAGCCACTGCGCAACTTATTAGAAAATACACATATAGTCTTATTAACTGGGTTTGCTAGCATTGCCACTGCGGTTGAAGCAATGCGCTTAGGGGCAAACGATTATTTAACTAAACCTATTGATATGGCAACATTATTAAAAGCACTTAATAACGAAAAAAGTGAGCTTCAAACGAGTATTGATGATGCTGTTATGTCGCCTGAACGCTTAGAATGGGAGCATATTCAGCAAGTGCTACACAGTAATAATGGCAATATATCGGTCACAGCTAGGCAGTTAAATATGCATAGACGCACATTGCAACGTAAGTTACAAAAAAAGCCGGTCCAGCACTAATCGCTTAAGGAAAATAAATGAGTGAAAATGCAGTCACACTAATGCGTAATCGCAAAATTATATTATTCGACTCAAAATGTAAATTATGTAGTGCGTGGTGTAATTTTATAATTAGTAACGATACCAATGCCATTTTTAAATTATGTAGCGTGCAATCTCCAAAAGGTGAAGTGCTATTAACTCACTTTGGTTTTTCAACTACCCAATACGCCTCGATGGTGTACTTACAAAACGGCAAAGTGTTCACACAAAGTCATGCTTTTTTTGAAGTGGTTAAGCAGCTAGGTTACCCCTATAAACTAGCCACTGTATTTAGTGTTTTACCAAATACCTTTAATAATTGGCTGTACGATAAAATAGCTTTAAACCGCTATACCTTATTTGGAAAATATCAGTATTGCCGTATTCCCTCTAAATGTGATGAACTTCACTATTTATAAAATCAATTAGATGCTCTCAAACAGGGGCTGTGCTAAAATCGCCGCGTTTTAAATTACTAGGGCTTTGAAATGGCAAGTACAGCGCACGCACTCCACATATTGGTTAAGCACAAAGAAATAGCAGAAGACATTATTAAGCAATTAGGTAAAGGTGCAAAATTTCAAACCTTAGCTAAAAAGTATTCGTCGTGCCCATCGGGTAAAAAAGGCGGTGACTTAGGTGAATTTAGACGCGGGCAAATGGTTCCGCAGTTTGACAAAATAGCCTTTAATGGCGCTATTTTAGAGCCACACCTAGTTAAAACTAAATTTGGCTGGCATGTTATTAAAGTACTTTATCGTACTTAGTTTATTTTAATTAAAGATGTATCTTTGGGTATATAAATAAGGCTGCAATGTGCAGCCTTTTTTTGTTTTAGTTAGTTATTATTTTTCTAAATTAAAATCTATAGTCATTTCTAAGTCTTCATCAACTACTGCAATACCATTAACTACTTTAGGTGCGTAACGCCATTTAGAAAGAGAGCGAATTGCAGCTTTATCAAAAGTTTTAACAGGCTCAGCTTTGATCACCTTAATATTAATTGGCTTACCAGATGTATCTACATCAAAAGACATTGTCACGCTACCTTCTATCTTTTCACGGGCGTTTTTAATTGGATATTCCGGAGGACTCGGCATTATAAGCGTAGAGTGAGGGCTATCAGCTAGAGGTATTGTCGAACATGCAGTTAAAAGAAACAGTGAAGTTAGTGTTGTAATTATATATTTCATTATAAATCCCTTTATAGGTACTATTATTGATTTGTTAAATTTAGTTTCTATAATGACACCAAAAGAGAACGAAGGTAAATAACAAGTTTGTATTATTTTTGAACTCATAAATATATAAGAAAGGCTGCAATGTGCAGCCTTTTTTTGTTTTAAAATTTATTTGTATATCAAGCGTCTTGCTTGGCTTCTTCTTCGCTAATTTGTTTTAGTGCTTGAATAAATGAGTCGCTTGGTTGTCCGCCAGTGAGTGCGTATTTATCGTTTATGATAAACGTAGGGACTGAGGTAATACCCATTTGTTTAAAGTTATTTTGCTCTTGGCGTACAGCTTGAACGTATTTATCTGAGTGCAAAATATTTCGGGCTTCTTCTTTATCAAGGCCAACACTTTCGACAACATCAAGCAGAGCGTCTTCTTGGTTTAAGTATTTTAAATCGGTGAAGTGCGCTTCAAAAAAGGCGAGTTTTAACTCGGTTTGCTTACCTTCTTCGCGTGCCCACATTAATAAACGATGCAAATTAAAGCTGTTGATCATGATACGTTTGCCATCAAAGTTAAACGTAAATCCAGCACGCTTTCCTGCTTCGAACATGTTTTTACGATTTTCATCGCCTTGTTCTTCAGTTAGGTTGTACTTTTGCATTAAATGCTCGTTTAAGTCTTGACCTTCAACTGGCATATCTGGATTTAGCTCAAAAGGATGCCATGTAATATCTGCACTCATTTCGTCTTTAAGTTGGCCAAGTGCTGTCTCAAGATTTTTATAACCTACTACACACCATGGGCACATTACGTCTGACACGATATCAATTTTAAAATTTTTCATATTCATCCTTTTGCGGATTGCTTTTGTATAAAAGGGATATTGGGATGAACTGGACTTTATCAACGAATAAAATAAAAAGAGCAGCTAAACAGCTGCTCTTGAAGGAATTAAGCGTTAAGCCCAAATGGGTCGTCGATACTGTGGCTAGGCTCTGTAAACCAATGAGGGCCGTTGTCGGTCATATAAAAATGATCCTCTAAACGCACCCCAAATTCATCGGGTATCACTAGCATTGGCTCGTTACTAAAGCACATGCCTGGGGCAAGTGGGGTTTTATCACCGCCAACTAAGTATGGCCATTCGTGAATATCTAAACCAATACCATGGCCAGTTCGATGCGGGCAACCCGGTGTTTGGTACTGCGGGCCCAGCCCTTGAGCCGCTAAATAGTTACGAGCACCTGCGTCAACATCTTCGCATGTAGTACCAATGTTTGCGGTGTTAAATGCGGCCAGTTGCGCTGCTTTTTCGTGATCCCAAAACATGCGCTGGCGCGGTGTTGGTTCACCAAATACATAGGTGCGGGTTATATCTGAAAGGTAATCGTGTACTTTACAACCGGTATCTATTAATACCATATCGCCTTTTTTAAGCACTTGCGCATCTTTAACACCATGTGGAAACGACGTTGCTACGCCAAACAGTACAATACAAAAATAGTTGCCCGGAGCACCTACTTTTTGATGCGCTTTTTTTATAAAGGCTTCTACTTCTGTGGTGGTAATACCTTCGTAAAGCATACTCGCAGTGGCTTGGTGAACGGCTAAGGTCATGTCCATTGCGCACTGCATAAGTGCTAATTCGTTAACCGATTTGTGCATACGGCAATGTGCAGTAACACTTTGCGCATTGATAATATTCAAGCCTTTTTGCACTTTGTTAATACCATCGAATATAAAGAACTGTGCGCTTTCATCGATGCCGATGGTGGCGTCGTCACTAATGTTTAGTTGCTTTAATACGCTAACAAATAGCGCATAAGGGTTTTCGTGCTCTTGCCAGCCGTGTATTGGCCCTTCAACCACTTTAAAGCCATCTAGAGTACCAATTTCAAAATAAGGTGCTATGTACTGTACTTCACCAATCGCAGGTAAAATTGCGCCAACCATACGCTCACTCGCATACCACTTCATACCCGTAAAGTAGGTTAGGTTGGTCCCTGCATTTAGGTAAATTGCATCAATGTTATTAGCTGTCATATAAGCTTGTGCTTTTGCTATACGTTCAATGTGTTCGTCAGTCTGAATAGGTGTTAACGATTGGGTCATATTACTTAAGCTGGCCAATGCTTGCTCTGGGGTTTGCGTGCCAATACCGATTGTGCTCATGGGATTCTCCTTGGAATTTTCGCTATTGTGCGCAATGCATTTTTAAAATTCAATGTTCTGCGATCAGCAACATCGATTGAGGTTTTTAGTGCGTTGGGGTTAAGTTGGGTTGTGCGTTTGTCATGACAAAGGGGTGACATGCACCCCTAAAAGTTATTTTTTTGCGTAGGGAAGGCGCGTTAATTTATTTGCTGTGTGGTAGCTGTCAAGGCCTGTAACCGCAACAGTATCAATGGCTTGTAAATCTAGAAATCCATCGCTTTGCAGAGCGGTTTCATCTAAATACACATCGACAATTTCACCAATCACTAGTTCAGTTCCGTTAATTTCAAGATGTTTACTTTCAACAAATTTTACTGAGTATTTTAAGCGACTCTCTTTGACAAAAGGGGCCGAAAACTCATTTAAGTACTCAGCTGTTAACCCTGTTTCCTCAAATTCGGATTCGTCTTTGTCGTAGCGTGCTGAGGTTTGATGCGCTTGTTTATAAATAGACTTATTTACCTGATTGATAGTGTAAACACCTGTTTGTAATATATTTTCAAACGTATGGCGCGGTACACTGTGTGGGCGCATTATCATACCTACGAGGGGAGGGTGAGCACCCAAATGAATAACCGAACTAACAATCGATAAATTAGTGTTGCCTAGTAGGTCTTGTGTGCCTATTAGGTTTGCGCTTTTAAACCCAGATAACGAGTTTATTAAATGTGTACGAGTACGTTTTTCAAGTGCGTCGATACGCGCTTTAGTAAAATGCATTTTAAATCCTTACCACGGTATAGTTGAGCCTTGCCAATCTAAATAAGCTGGCTCGCCATTTAGTTCTAAATCAGGGTTGTTATTTGTTAAGTCAAAAAGTTGGTGTGCTACAAATTCAGGTGTAAACAATTTGCCTTCGGGTACATTTTTTTGAAAAGGCTTAGACAGGTCAGTGTCAGTTGTACCAGGATGAAATAGCACAAGCTTGGTGTTCTTTGCACGACGAGCAAGCTCTACTGCAGCAGTTTTAAATAACATGTTAAGGGCTGATTTAGATGCTCGATAACTGTACCAGCCTCCCATTTTGTTGTCGTTAATACTACCTACTCGTGCACTTAGCGCGGTTATAGTGCAGTGCGTTTTATGATTGATTAAAGGCAAAACGCTTTGTAAGCAGAGCAATGGGGTGAGCGTATTTGCGTTTAGTAACAAATTAAAATAATCAGCGTTGATGTCTTCAAGCTTTTTTTCTGGCATGTGCTCGGAGTTATGTAACTTACCGTTGAACATTATTACTTGGTGTATGTCGGCTTGCTCATCTTTTAAATGTTGAGTAAGGCCAAATAAACTGTCAGTAGAGTAATCAGTATTGTAAAAAGTAATGTTGTTACTGTGTTGTGGAACATGGTTACTTGAACTGACACATACAATGTTAAATTCAATTGTTTGGTTTTGAAGGTGCTTCACGTAGGCTTTAGCAATCGCGCTACTAGCGCCAAAAAGAATAATTGTCTTCATTTTTTTCCTTTTGATTTTATAGCGCACTGGCCGTTGTTGCACTGGGTATTAGGCATTAACAACCTGCTTATAGAGTGCCTGTGTTTTGCAAAAAAAATATAGCTCCAATCTGCAAAAATACGAATAACCGGCAAGCGAAAAATTTTCAACCAGCGGTGTTTTCCAACTGTTTTCCACGCTTGGTATGTTACGTCTAGCCCATAAATTAACTCGCCATTTTTTAGTTGCGCTTGCAGGTATGTAAGTGCTTGGTTTTTGTTTATATGCCTGTAGCGCTCGCTAAAATCAGCAGCATTTAAATCCTCAAGGGTGATTAAGCTGTGTTTATCTGCTTGTTTTAACTGTTGCATTTCAGTGCTGCAAAGTGGGCAGTTACCGTCGTAAAAAATGATCATACCAGTGCTTTGTGATTATTTTATCTATACTTTTTTACGACATGACATTGCAAATGGATCTATTAAATATGCGCTCTTAATGATATTAATAGTCCTCCATGAAACAAAGGAGACTGAGAAATGAGTGAACAATATGCCGCCTTGCGAGGTAATGTAGGTCTACTTGGGCAATTATTAGGTCAAACTATAAAAGATGCCCAAGGCCAAGCAATTTTAGATAAAGTAGAAGAAATTCGCGCTTTATCAAAATCCTCTCGCAGTGGTAATGAAGACGATCGCAAGGCGTTAATTGAAGTATTACATGCGCTTAGTGATGAAGAGCTTTTACCGGTTGCCCGTTCATTTAATCATTTTTTAAATTTAGCCAATGTGGCAGAGCAGTTTCATACTGTATCGCGTTTTAATGACGCTGGTCTTGGCCAGCAAAACCCTCTCACTCAAACATTAAAAACGTTAGCCGCTAAAGCACAAGAAGGTCAGCTAGACTCTAACCACCTTGCTGACACACTCTCAAAACTCCACATTAATTTAGTACTAACGGCACACCCCACAGAGGTTACACGCCGTACCATTATCAACAAGCACGTAGAGTTGAGCGATTGTTTAGCATCGCTTGAGCGAAAAGATAACTTGGAGCATGAGCGCGAAGCTATTTTAAATAGAATTGCTCAGTTAATAAGCCAAGCGTGGCATACAGACGATATTCGTCGTTCGCGCCCAACGCCTGTTGATGAGGCCAAATGGGGGTATGCAGTTATTGAAAATAGTCTTTGGCATGCTGTTCCGCGTTTTTTACGTGAATTTTCGGAGCATGCTAAAGAGCAGTTAAGTCTAGAGTTGCCCATTGACTACAGTCCTATTGAATTCACTTCTTGGATGGGTGGAGACCGAGACGGTAACCCATTTGTTACTGCACAGGTTACTTCGCAAGTTCTTGACCATGGTCGCTGGATGGCACTTGATTTATATAGCCGAGATATTGATACGTTATGCGCTGAGCTATCTATGTCTGACGCTAGCGACGAACTCATTGAGTTGGCAGGCCAAGATTTTGAACCCTACCGCACTGTGCTTAAAAAGCTTAAAGGCGAAGTGTCTGAAACAGTGGCGCATCTAGGTGCAAAAATTAAGCACAAACGCACTGACGCACAAGATCTTGTTACTGATATTAACCAGCTTAAGCACCCAATTGAGGTGTGCTATCGTTCATTATTAAAATGTAACATGAAAGTCGTTGCCGATGGCTTACTACTTGATTTAATGCATCGTTTAAACAGTTTTGGCCTGCGTTTGGCAAAACTGGATGTACGTCAAGATTCATCACGCCACAGCGACGTTTTTTCTGAACTTACGCGTTATTTAGGGTTAGGGGACTACAACCAGTGGCAAGAGCAAGACAAGCAAGCATTTTTACTAGCGGAGCTTAATTCGCGTCGTCCGCTTATCCCTAAGCATTGGCAACCAAGCCCTGATGTACAAGAAGTGCTCGACACCTTCGATGTAATTGCAAAGCAAGATGAAAAAACATTTGGTTTGTATATTATTTCAATGGCACGCACTGCATCCGATATTTTAGCTGTACAGTTACTTCTTAAAGAAAGCGGCTGTAGTTTTGAATTGCCAGTTGCCCCATTATTTGAAACATTAGACGATTTGAATAATGGTAGCGACGTGATCACGACGCTACTCGATAACGTGTGGTACCGCGGCCATATTCAAAATACGCAAAATGTAATGATTGGTTATTCAGATTCGGCTAAAGATGCCGGTATGATGGCAGCAGGTTGGGCCCAATACGAAGCAATGGATAAACTCGTGCAGCTTGCAGACGAGCGCGGCATTGAGCTTGTGTTATTCCACGGCCGAGGAGGGACTGTTGGTCGAGGTGGTGCACCGGCTGCACAAGCACTGCATTCGCAACCGCCAGGCTCACTTAAAGGCGGTTTACGGGTAACAGAGCAAGGCGAAATGATACGCTTTAAATTTGGTTTGCCAGATGTAGCACTACAAAGCCTAAATATATATGCAGGGGCAGTACTGCAGAGTAACTTATTACCACCGCCAGAGCCTAAGCCACAATGGCGCGAAGTTATGAAGCTTATTAGTGAGCAGTCGTGTGAGCATTACCGCAATGTTGTTCGCCACGACGAAAACTTTGTTCCTTACTTTAGAATGGCAACGCCAGAATTAGAGCTTTCTAAACTTCCGCTTGGCTCTCGCCCTGCAAAACGCAACCCTAATGGGGGCGTTGAAAGTTTACGTGCTATTCCATGGATTTTTGCATGGAGTCAAAACAGGTTAATGTTGCCTGCTTGGTTAGGTGCGTTAACAGGCTTAAAAAAGGCACTAGACCAATATGGCTTAGAAACACTAAACGAAATGAGCCTCAATTGGCCATTTTTTAGAGCTCGTTTAGAAATGCTTGAAATGGTATTTAGTAAAGCCGATAGCTGGTTAAGTGAGCACTATGATAATGCGCTGGTGGAAGATATGTACAAGCCATTAGGTGTAACGTTGCGAAAAGAGCTTGAAGAAGCCATTGAGCTTGTGCAGTCGTTAAGCCCGCAAAAAAGCTTACTTGCTGCTCAGCCTTGGATAAAAGAGTCGATTAGTTTACGAAACCCGTACACCGATCCGCTCAATGTATTGCAGGTTGAATTGCTTCGCCGTGCTCGCTCTAACGAGGAGCACAATGAAGGTGATATCGATAATGCATTAATGATCACCATGACAGGTATTGCTGCGGGTATGCGTAATACTGGTTAATCGTTAACGTTTGTTATTTAGAAAGGGAACACGGCGTGTTCCCTTTTTTTGTGTTTAATAACCTAAGGTCTATTTACCTTTCGCGGTTAAATTTTCAGCAGTGTATTTGGTGCTTAGGCAAGACAGCGCCTATGTAGTGTGTTTATTCCCGATAAATAGGCGATAACGCAATATGAATACCAAACACGCGTTGCCCGAAGGTTCGCCCTAGGTGCGTTAACTCTTTGTTGCCTACATGGGTGAAGGTAAGGGGCATGAGCAGGACGAGGAAGTTTTGCTCGGTTCTACTTAGCTCACTAGGTTACAAACCTCGCGCCACGATTAAATCGTCTCTAGTTTGAACAAGTTTTAAGCCTGAAAGGTCAACAGGCCCTAGCAATTTGGGTCTTAAACTTTTAAACTACTTAGCCATTGAATAATTAAAATACATTATGGCTTCAGCAACTTTTACTGTACAAGAAGATACAGCCCTTACAAATTCTCATATCACGTTAAACGTAGCGCAAACAGCGTCCTTACGTAGCCAATTAAAGTCGCAGCGCGGCATATTAAACACAAACAACATTGAACAGCTTTGCAAAGAGTTTAATGTTTCTGTCGATTCACTGTTACAAGGTTTAGTACCTTTAGCGTCTGAGTTTTCAGTAGCTCCAGTATCACATTTTCATGTGGGTGCTATTGTCAAAGCTCTAGATGATCAGCAACAAGTTAATTTTTATTTTGGCGCTAATGTAGAGTTTGATCACCAAGCATTGAGTTTAGTTGTTCATGCAGAACAGTCAGCCATTAATAACGCTTGGTTAAATGGCGCTAAAAAAATCCTTAAAATTGCTATAAGCGACGCTCCGTGTGGCTACTGTCGCCAATTTATGAATGAAATAGCCGATGCGAAAGAGTTTGATATTTTACTTCCAAGTCAACATTTTAAATTGGCAGAGCTCTTACCTCACTCGTTTGGACCAACCGATTTGGGTAACGAATTTAGCTTGTTTAACCCAAAGCCTCAGCTTGCGGTTTTTGATGACGAACAGATCGAAGAGGCTTTTGCTGGCTTTGCGTTAAATTCGTATGTACCGTACAGCCAAAATTTTAGTGCGGTCAAGGTAAGTACATTTAATAATGGGGATTTTTACGGCAGTTATGCAGAAAACGCAGCCTATAGCCCAAGTTTATCGCCTCTGCAAAGCGCGTTGAGTCAGTTCTTTTTAGCTGGCCTTAGTTTTGATAAAGAGACGGTGAAAGGCATCACACTTTTAGAAACTAAAGGGCACGAAAATCAAGCAGGTGTTTCGAAGGCGGTACTATCGGGATTTACTGATTTGCCAGAGCTAAAAATAATTAGCGCTGCGCTTAAGTAGAGTCAAAAAAGCACAGCTAATAAGCTGTGCTTTTACATATCAATTTTACTTATTAAGTAAAGTTAACCTAGCAACACTTTAGCGGCTTCTAATACAACAGCCACTGATTTTCTTTCTATTTCACCGTGGTCAACGTTAGGAATTTCTTGACGAGTACGGTTAACTAATACACCGGCAACACAGGCAGCTTGCAAGCCAAGAGCTGCACACATAGTGAATAATGTGGCCGACTCCATTTCGTAGTTCATTACGCCCAGCTTTTGCCATTCTTCACAGCTACCTTGGAATGCTTTTGGTACATAACCCGAGTGTGTGTCGTAGCGTTCTTGGCCCGGGTAAAATGTATCGCTAGATGCAGTAATACCAATATGAAAGTCAATGTTTAAGTTTTTACAAGCTTCAACCATGGCTTGTGTTGCATAAAAATCAGACACAGCAGGGTAACTAAGTGGTGCAAAGTGTTGGCTTGCACCGTCTAAACGTACAGACGCTTGGCTAATTAAAATTTCACCTTCATTAATATGCGGCTGAATAGCACCCGTAGTACCAATACGTAAAAATTGACGCACGCCCAATTGAGCAAGTTCCTCTACTGCAATAGATGTAGATGGGCCGCCAATACCGGTTGAGCATATAACCACAGAGTGGCCATTTAATTGACCTAGATAAACATGAAACTCACGTGTTTGAGCAAGGCAGGTTGGGTTGTCTAGGAGTTGAGAAATACGTGCAGCGCGATCTGGGTCACCGGGCACGATTGCAAGCTTTGCACCTTGTAGATCGTCAATACATAGTCCTAAGTGAAATACCTTTTCCATATCTAAGCCTTTTAAAAATAATTTTTATCAATCTAGCATAATTGCTAGAAACCTTTCTTAAGTACAGGACGTATGTCCGTATTAATAAAATTGAGTGCTTGTCTAGGCCAGTAAAATAGGGCCTTGGCGTATTTTATTCATTAACTATGAATATTCAAGCACACTCATGGATTGCTGGTTTACTTGTGCGGTTGACTTGTGTGCGCAGGCATTATAAGTATCACTCAACCAAGTGGTTAGTCATAAATGATGATTGCCTGTATTAATTAAAATTTGTTAAATATCAGTTGCTTATTATTTTATTTTAAGTTGATTTTGAAAGGGTTTTTAATGATACAGACAAAGATAATTTTTAATTTTTTAATTATTTAAAGTTTAGGCCTGTTTAATCGTTTTGCATAAATAATCACTAAAATACGCACAGAATAATTCATAAGGATTTATTATGAGTCAAGAAATTCAAGCATTTAATAGTAAAGTAGAGCACTGCTTATGTGCTCCTGGCGATGGTGTTTTTACCGTTAATACTGCAAAAGAGCGAAAAGCGGCGCTTCGAAATAAACTGTATGGTCAAACCGAAAATGTAGATACGCTATGGCGCGAATCGTTAAATGAGTTGCCACACTCTCCCCATAAAGCGGTAATGCTTGGAATTAGTTCTGATTGTGGTGGCGGTATTTTACGTGGTGCCAATTGGGGGCCTTTGTTTGTTCGCTCAGCATTAATTGATCAGCACCCTGAATGTCATTCGTTCGACTTAGGTGATGTGCGTGTTATTCCGCATTTGTTACATGACAAATACCTAAACGACACAACTATTTCTAATTGCCAAAAAGCGCTATACGGAAACGAAAATAACGACTACTACGTAAGTCCGTTATCAATTACTGAAGATGTGTGCGACAGCTTTTACGCGACGTTCAAAGATAAGGGTATTTTTGGTATTGGTGGCGACCACTCTATTAGTTATCCATTAACCAAAGCGTATTTAAAAGCTAAGCGTGAGCAAGGTAAGCGCACAGCTATTATTCACTTTGATGCGCACACCGATTTGCTTGTGGAGCGTTTGGGTATAGATTTATGTTTTGGCTCTTGGTGTACACATATTTTAGAGTTTTTACCTGCACCCCATCACTTAATTCAATTTGGTATACGTTCAAGTGGAAAACCAAAATCACACTGGGAAAACACATTTGGGGTTAAGCAACATTGGGCGCATGAAATTATTGAATGCGGTGCAGCCGCTGTTGCTGCAGAGACTATCGCGCAACTAAAAGCGGATAATGTTGATGAAGTGTATGTAAGTTTTGATATTGACGCACTCGATGCCGAATTTGCTTCTGCAACCGGTACACCTGAAGATAACGGTTTAACACCAAAGCACGCGCTAGACATTTTATCAGCCATTGCCGATGAATTTCCAATTACGGGCGCTGATATGATGGAAATAGCACCATTTACCGACAGTTCACTTGTGGGCCAAGCAAGTTCTGAGACAACATTAAAAGAAGGCGCAAAAATTTCAGCGTTTTTAATTAATGCGATGAATAAATAAGTGCTTCAAAACTAATGCTATTGGCTTAATCTTATTTTATTAAATACTCAAAACTAGCAGTCTACAAAGCCTCAACTATATTTATTGAATAGTTGCACTAATTTAGTTGAGGCTTTTACCCAATGAAGGGATTTGTTTTTTTACTTTGCGTGTTGTGTTCGACGGTAAAAGCACACGAAATTAACATAGTGACGGAGGTGTTTCCTGACTTTCAGTATATTGATGCAAATAATAAGTTGGCCGGTCGCTCTGTTGAAAAAGTAAAAAATGCACTAGATAAGACCGATATTAATTATTCTTTATCTGCTAATAATTGGACTGTGTCATACAACGCCGCTTTGCGAGATAAAAACACCTGTATATTTTCGATTGTTCGGTTACCTCAAAGAGAAGACAAGTTTGTATGGGTTTCAAAGCTTGAACCATTCGAGTCAGCAATATTTGCCCTCAAATCTCGTGGCATCAAACTCAATACATTAAATGACGCTAAGCGTTATAAAATTGCTGTACTCAAAGACAATTTTAGCCACCACTACTTACGAGAACGCGGCTTTAATGAAAACCGTCATTTGTTACTTATCGATAACCTAGATAAGATAGATAAGTTGATAAGCACACGCCGTGAAATTCTTGATTTTGTGGTGCTTAGTAAAAAACAATTTAATTACCGCCTTAAAACAGAACCGAAGTTAAATTTACTCGAACCGGTATTTGACTTAAATACTACGCAAGCTCCTTTGTACTTTGCCTGTAATGCAAATATGGATCCACAAATAATTACGAAATTAGCCCACGCATTTGACCTCAATAACCCTCTAAATTAATCGTTTAAAACTGCCTAACTATTTGAATAATAATTACTAAAATATAAAGTAAAAATATCAATTGCTGCGATTAAAAAAGCGACTATAATCAGCTGCTTTTTATATAAAAAGCGCTAACTTTTTGGAGCGTTAAATGGGTGATTTAATCGGGATTAGTCTCTTGATCTTGATCAGTGCGTTGTTTGCTATGTCGGAAATAGCAATTGCAGCGTCACGAAAAATAAAACTTCGCGTAATGGCAGACGAAGGCAGTTTAAATGCAGCTGCGGTATTAAAACTGCAAGAAAATCCGGGCGCGTTCTTCGCCATGATACAAATAGCACTTAATGCTATCGCTATATTAGGTGGCATTGTAGGTGAACAAGCATTATCGCCATACGTTGAAAAAGTATTGGTTTTATTTTATCAGGGTGCATATGTAGAGAAAATTAGCTTTTTATTCTCATTTTTTACTATTACCTCGTTATTTATTTTATTCGCCGATTTAATGCCAAAGCGATTAGCGATGATCATGCCAGAAGCTGTCGCCGTTAAGGTCGTTAACATAATGCGTTGGGTTACATTTGCATTAACGCCTTTAGTGATGTTTTTTAATGGCGTAACTAACTTTGTACTGCGACTGTTTAAAGTCCCCGCAGAGCGTGAAGATAATGTAACCACAGAAGACATTGTTGCTATGATGGAAGCTGGCGCTGAGTATGGTAGTTTGCAAAAACAAGAGTATGATTTAATAGGTAATGTTTTTGATTTAGAAGCACGCTTTTTATCAAGCGTAATGACGCCGCGGGATCAAATTGTGTACTTTGATTTAAACGAAAGTAGCCATGACATTGCGACCAAAATTATTGATCACCCGCATAATCATTTTTTAGTTGTGACGGGTAACTTAGACAAATTACATGGCTCTGTTGAATCAAAAGATATTTTACGCCAAGTGCTCAAAGGTGAAGCTGCTAACATCAATGACGAATTAGTTGATACCGATGTATTTTACTTACCAGAAACCTTAAGTTTATCAGAGGCGTTAAATGCATTTAAAAGCGCCGCTAAACCATTTGCTATTGTAGTAAACGAATACGCGCTGCTTGTTGGTATTGTTACTGTAAAAGATTTAATGAAAGGCTTTATGGGAGATTTAATAACTCACCAAGGGGATGAACTAATAATCGAGCGAGATAAAAGCTCGTGGTTAGTTGACGGACTGACGCCAATTACCGATTTAGCTAAAGTGCTTGATATAGAGGAGTTCCCAGAGCAAATACATTTTGAGACGGTGGCAGGCTTTTTAATTTACACAATGAAGCGTATACCAAAACGCGCTGAACACATTAGTTATGCGGGCTTTAAATTTGAAGTTGTTGATGTTGAAGGTATTCGTGTAGAGCAATTGCTTGTATCTAGATTAGTTTAAAGCTTGCCATCCTAATCACTTTATAAACGCTTAACCACGTCATGAATAAAAAAGCCAAGCTCGCCTTGGCTTTTTTGTTTAATAAAAGTTTATCAAATTGTTTGTTACAACAATTGTATTTGGCTATGGCCTAATGGGTATCTGGCTAAATGACTCATACCTCTAATTAACTGAAATATAATATTAAAATCTCTTCACTATGTACTTCTAGGCTTTAATTTAAACAAAGTAGGTTTTTGCGTAAGCACTTTTCTATTTTTAAAAAATACAGTGCGCTGAGCATTATAGTTAGCTTGTAGGTGTAAATGTTTATTATAAAAGCCTTATTAACATTACTTGGTGATTAAGTATGAGGCCGCATAGTTGAGTGTAATTTTGTGTAAAGATCGGCTTATTAAGATGTATTCTCACTAAAATTTAATTTAGAATGATCGTTCATTCTAAATTAAAGGTATTTAACATGCAGCGTTCTAGCACCGCTTTATTTGTATTTTCAGTTCTCCTAGGTTCAGTTGCGTTGACTGGTTGTGACCAAGTGACAGAGCAGTCGCAGGCAGCTGCTCCTAAAGCTGTGCCGGTAGGGGTTATTACGCTTAAAAAACAATCGCTAACTTTAAGGCAAGAGTTGCCTGGACGTATTAGTGCATTTCAAATTGCAGAAATACGCCCGCAAGTAAGCGGTATTGTGCAATCACGTTTATTTACCGAAGGGTCTCAAGTAGAAAAAGGCCAAGCGCTTTATCAAATTAACCCTGCTACATTTGAGGCTAACTTAGCGGCAAGTGAAGCTGCTGTTGCCCGCGCTGAAGCAAGCATTGCAAGCAGTAAAGCTAAAGCGTCTCGTTATAGTGAATTATTAAAAATTAAAGCGGTTAGCCAGCAAGATTACGATGAGGCTGATGCAGCCTACAAGCAAGCAAAAGCAGAACTCCTTACTGCTCAAGCGCAGCTGCAAACCTCAAAAATTAATTTAGAATACAGTCATGTCTCTTCGCCTATTAGTGGGCAAATTAGTAAATCGAATGTCACCGTAGGTGCGTTAGTAAGTGCCAACCAAGCCACTTCTTTGGCAACAGTTACACAACTTGATCCTATCTATATTGATTTAACGCAGTCGAGTAGCGAATTAACCAAGCTTAAAAAAGCGATTGTTTCGGGCGACCTAAGTGTGGATTCAACCAGTCAAACCGATGTTGAACTCACTATGGAAGATGGCTCTTTATATTCTCATAAAGGCACTTTACAGTTTTCTGAGGTGACAGTTGACCCAAGTACAGGCTCGGTTACATTACGCGCTAAATTTCCTAACCCTGAAAAGTTACTACTTCCAGGGATGTATGCTCGCGCCTCAATTGTTGAAGGTGTTAAAAACGACGCTATTTTAGTTCCACAGCGCGGTGTTAGTCGAAATTCGAAAGGTGAACCTACCGCAATGGTTGTTAGCAAAAACAATACTGTAGAGAGCCGCGTTTTGATAACAGATCGCACCATTGGATCTAATTGGCTTGTAACCGATGGTGTAATGGAAGGCGATAAACTGATCGTAGAAGGGCTGCAAAAAATTCGCCCAGGCGCACCAGTTAGCCCATCTGAAGTTCAAACTGCTAAAGCGCAATAACGGAGAATTTACATGTCACGATTTTTTATCGATAGACCTATATTTGCTTGGGTACTTGCCATAGTAGTGATGCTAGCAGGTATATTAGCAATTAAAAGTTTACCTATTGCGCAGTATCCGTCTATAGCGCCGCCAGCAATAAGTATTACGGCTACCTACCCAGGTGCATCGGCGCGTACGCTCGAAGATACTGTTACACAAGTTATAGAGCAAAAAATGAAAGGCTTAGATGGCTTGTTATACATGTCGTCAACGTCAGAGTCTAGCGGTTCAGCAACGCTCACACTGTCGTTTAGCGCTGAAACCGACCCTGATATTGCTCAGGTTCAAGTACAAAACAAGTTAGCTACTGCAACGCCACTATTACCTGAAGCCGTGCAAAGGCAAGGTGTTGTGGTTGCAAAGTCAGCCCGTAACTTTTTGATGGTTTATGCGTTTATGTCTAAAGATGGCAGCATGACCAACATTGATATTGGCGACTATGTGTCATCAAACGTGCAAGACATTGTTTCGCGTGTTGAAGGTGTGGGTGAAGTACAGTTATTTGGCTCGCAGTATGCAATGCGTATTTGGTTAGATCCGGCTAAGCTTCAAAACTATAAATTAACGCCTGCAGATATAAGTGCATCTATCAGTGCTCAAAATGCACAAGTGTCGGCTGGGCAATTAGGTGCTATGCCTGCAGTTGCGGGACAGCAACTCAACGCGACTGTGACTGCGCAAAGCCGCTTACAAACTCCTGAGCAATTTAGAGATATTTTAGTTAAAACCAATGCAGATGGCTCTTTTGTAAAGTTGAGTGATGTTGCCCGTGTTGAGCTAGGAGGAGAAAGCTACCGGGTTGTCGCGCGTTATGACGGAAAACCAGCTTCTGGCTTAGGGATTAAATTGGCCAGTGGCGCCAACGCGCTTGATACTGCGCAGGGTGTAAAAGATGCCATTGCTGAATTAGAGCCATTTTTTCCTGAGGGACTTGAAGCGGTTGTGCCTTACGACACTACACCATTTGTGGCGCTTTCAATTGAAAAAGTAATTCATACGCTTATAGAAGCGGTTGTGTTGGTGTTTGTTGTTATGTACTTGTTTTTACAAAACTTTAGAGCAACGCTTATTCCAACAATTGCAGTGCCAGTGGTATTGCTGGGTACGTTTGGTATTTTATACACTTTTGGTTACTCAATTAATACATTGACCATGTTTGCCATGGTGCTTGCCATCGGTTTACTAGTTGATGATGCCATTGTTGTTGTAGAAAACGTAGAGCGACTGATGACCGAAGAAAAACTCTCAGCGCTTGATGCAACCCGCAAATCAATGGACGAAATTAAAGGCGCGCTTGTTGGTATTGCAATGGTGCTTTCTGCTGTATTTATCCCGATGGCCTTTTTTAGCGGCTCGACGGGCATAATCTATCGTCAGTTCTCAATTACCCTTGTTTCTGCTATGGGGTTATCGGTACTTGTGGCGCTTATACTTACGCCGGCACTGTGTGCAACGCTTTTGAAGCCTAGCCATGTTCATAATGATAAGTCGTTATTTGGTAAATTTTTTACAGGGTTTAACCGCGGGTTCGACAAAACAAATTCGGGTGCGCAAAGCTTTGTGAGCCGTATGATCAAACATGCTAAACGCTACCTTGTTATATACTTTTTAATTGTAGGTGGAATGGCTTATGTGTTTTCAAATTTACCAACCGCATTCTTACCAGATGAAGACCAAGGCATATTATTTAACCAAGTTTCGTTACCTGCGGGTTCTACAACCGAGCAAACACTTGAAGTGGTTAAAAAAGTAGAAAACCACTACTTGAACGAACAATCTGAAGCAGTAAACGGTATTTTTACTGTTACCGGGTTTAGCTTTGCAGGTTCTGGCCAAAACTCAGCAATAGGGTTTGTTAATCTTAAGCATTGGGATGAACGCCAACGTGATGATTTATCTGTACAAGGTGTAGCAGGTAAAGCTATGGGGTACTTTTCCAGTATTAAAGAAGCGTTTGTGTTTGCTTTTCCACCACCAGCAATTGTAGAACTGGGAACAGCAAATGGTTTTAATATATTTTTACAAGACCGTGTAGGTTTGGGCCACGATGCGCTTTTAGCAGCACGTAATCAACTATTAGGTTTAGCAAGCCAAAGCCCAATATTGGCTGGTGTACGCCCTAATGGTCAAGAAGATATGCCAGAAATACAACTCGATACCGATTTAGCTAAAGCACAAGCATTGGGTGTGTCGCAAACCGATATTAATAACACCCTTGCTACGGCTTGGGGTAGTAGTTATGTAAATGACTTCATTGACCGTGGGCGTGTTAAAAAAGTATACATGCAAGGCGATGCTGAATCTCGAATGGTGCCTGAAGATTTAAATAAGTGGTATGTACGTAATAATGAGGGGGATATGGTTCCGTTTTCTGCCTTTGCAACGGCCTATTGGACTTATGGTTCGCCGCGTTTAGAGCGTTACAATGGCTTTTCAGCAATGGAAATACAAGGAACCGCTGCACCTGGTTACAGCACAGGACAAGCAATGGATGAAATGGAGCGCTTGGTAAAACAGCTGCCAAATGGTATTTCGTCTGAATGGACCGGTATTTCATTTCAAGAACGCTCTAGCAGCGGCCAAGCACCTTTATTGTATGGTTTGTCGTTGTTATTTGTATTTTTATGTTTAGCGGCTCTTTATGAAAGTTGGTCGGTACCGTTTGCGGTTATGATGATTGTTCCGTTAGGTATATTTGGTGCTGCTATGGCTGCATTGGGTAGCGGATTATCAAACGATATTTACTTGCAAGTGGGCTTATTAACTACGATAGGGTTAGCGTCTAAAAATGCCATATTAATTGTGGAATTTGCTATCCATAAAATGGACGAAGGGCTTGATTTAGTTGAAGCGGCTGTGGCTGCAGTAAGGCTGCGTTTACGCCCAATTTTAATGACTTCAATGGCCTTTATTTGTGGTGTTATTCCACTCGCCATTGCATCAAGTGCAGGCTCTGGTGCGCAAAACGCATTAGGCATTTCAATTATTGGTGGAACACTCGCATCTTCTATTTTGGTTGTTGTTTTTGTGCCGCTGTTTTTTGTATTAGTACGCCGTGTATTCCCTGCAAAAGAAAAAAACACTAACGAGGAGACAGCATAATGCATATAAAAACTTTTTCGTTGAGTGTGCTTACGTTGGCTGCTTTAAGTGGATGCCAGTTGGCACCTGAACAGCAAGATTTGGCGCTGCCAGTACCCGAAACGTATTCAGTTCAAACAGAGCAAGCCACAGTTAACACATTAAAGTGGCAGCAGTTTTTTAGCGATAAAAAATTACAGGTGCTTATAGGTCAAAGCCTTGAGCATAACAAAGATCTGCAAATTGCGATGCTCAATGTACAGCGGGTACGTGGGTTGTATCAAATAGAAAACTCAGTATTGTATCCGTCCTTAAATGTTAATGGTTCGGGCACTCGCCAGCGTCTGCCTGCAAGTTTAACAAGTACTGATGAGGCGAGTATAAGCTCGCAATACAGTGCTACTGTAGGTATTACCTCTTACGAATTAGATATATGGGGTAAGGTTCGTAACCAAACTCAACAAGCACTGCAAAATTTATACTCTACTGAGCTTACTCAATACAGTACGCAAGTGTCGCTGGTAGCAGAGCTGGCTAATGCGTGGCTTAATTATGCAACCGATCAACAGTTACTTGGGCTTGCTGAGGAAACGTTAAAATCGCAACAAGCGTCGCTTGGGCTTACTCAAAAAAGTTTTGATTTAGGCGCAGCATCTAAAATTACGTTAGAGCAATTGAAAAGTACCGTTGCCAGCGCAAAGGTTGATATTGCAACGTATAAACGTTTATTAAAGCGCGATAAAAACGCACTTGATTTATTAGTAGGAAAACCAGTAAGTCCTGAGCTTCTGCCAAATAAGGTGCTGGACTCGTTATTAGCGTTGCCTAAAATACCGGTTGGTTTACCTTCTGATTTATTAACTCAACGCCCAGATATTAAAGCAGCAGAACATCAGTTATTGGCCGCTAATGCCAACATTGGTGTAGCGCGTGCTGCTTTTTATCCCAGTATTAGCTTAACCGCTAATGCGGGTACTGCCTCTAACGATTTAAGTGATTTATTTGATGCAGGTTCGGGTACGTGGAGTTTTATTCCATCAGTTACTTTACCTATTTTTAATATGGGCAGAAACCAAGCTCAGCTAGATGTTGCTAAGGCCGACCAACAAATTGCTGTAGTTACTTATCAGCAAAAAATTCAGCAAGCATTTCGCGAAGTCGCCGATGCGTTAGCAGACAACGAAGGCTATCAAGCGCAATTAAGCGCACTTGATATGTTACTACAAAGCCGAGAGTCTACGTTTTCGCTATCAAAGGCGCGTTACGATAAAGGTGTCGATAGCTATTTACAAGTCCTTGATGCACAACGCAGCTGGTACAGTGCACAGCAACAGCAAATTTTGGGTCAACAGGCTTTGTTAGCTAGCCAAATTAGCCTTTATAAAGTAGTGGGCGGTGGCTGGGAGAAAAGCGATCAAACCAACTAAGTAAGGGCTTTAGCTGTAAACACCTTCTTGCAGCTAATTAACTAGATTTATATAGGGCTAAATACTTATTTATGAGTGAAAGGCGTATTTCAAAATGATTAAGTATTTGCCTTATTGTCGAGTCTAATCACTTGGCAGTGGAGCTTTGTATGAAAACTAAAAGACAGACTGATCCAGCGATAGCCAAAGCGCGTCGTGATCAGGTTTTAACTGCGGCGGCTGAATGCTTTCGTCGTAAAGGCTTTCATGCTGCAGGTATGGCTGAAATATCCAGAACAGCAGGAATGAGTGCCGGGCATATTTATAACTACTTTGAAAGTAAAGAAGCCATTATAGAAAGTATTATTGAAAAAGATATGGAAGAAATGTTTTCTATATTTGAGCATTTTGAAGGGCAACCAGAAGATACGCTCACAGTATTATTGAACGGTTTAAATATCGGCGTTCAAAGGCATATGGATACCGGTGAATGTGCGGTTGATTTAGAAATGCTCGCTGAAGCTGGTAGAAACGTAAAGGTAGCTAAACTATTACGTGATGCTGACACGCAAGCGCGAAATAGAATGCGCCAATTGCTAATAAGTGAGCGCAGTGTGATAAAAGACATAGATGAGGTAGAGCTAGATAGCCGTATTAATGTTATTTTTTCAGTAATGGCAGGCTTACTTTTGCGAAAAGTGCTTTACCCCGAACTTACCGAAGAGACAGTTTTAATTGCGCTTCGCCCAGCGATGAAAACGTTGTTAATGCCGTTTGAAGATTAAAATAGTGCTATTAAAATGCATAAACTATATGCCCGCTATATTAGCGGGTTTATAGTATTAACAACCGTTTAAAGTAATACCAACCCGCAATAATACTTAATCATTTTGTGGGGCTAAATGTCTCGCTATTTACGTTAAAAAACTCTCATTTAAGACCGCATGAATGCAGAAGGTAGAGCAATGCAGGAGCAATTGCCGATAACAACTAAATAGCGAATTCTTTTCCTAGCTATCAAGACGTTTTTCCATCTTCAAAATAGATCATTTAAGTAATCGAATAGGTGTAGTTATGTTCAAAAGCGTTCAATAGACCAGTTTAGAGCCACAACAGCAATACCTATAGACCCTGCTGGCATTAACCATTTTACGTACCAGGCGGTTTTTCTAAATGCAATTAATAAAGGCAACGCTACTAATAAAATACTTAGTTGGCCTATCTCTACCCCTAAATTAAATGCCAATATGCTCATTAATTGATAGTTACTCGACAAACCTAATTCACCAAGTACACTCGCAAATCCCATTCCGTGAAGTAACCCAAAAGCAAATGTCAGCCAGCCTAAACGCAAAACAACGGGCCAAACATTATTAAGGGCTGCAAACAATACAGAAATTGCAATAATTAGTTCAACCCAGCGAGTATTGAGAGATACTAAATCAAGCGCTGTTGCTGTAAGCGTTATAGAATGAGCAAGTGTAAATGCTGTAACAATCCAGGCAGTGTGTTTGATAATGTGTTTTTTAGAGCTAATGGGCTGCCAGGTGTTTTTATCACGGGTTAAAACACAAGTTAGTAATAGCGCAATTAAAAATAAAATATGATCGATGCCTATCCAAATGTGTAATACGCCCTGATACACATATTCTGTAAAGGTATCTAAATAGCTCGACTGCTTAGTATTAAAGGTTTGGCTAGGCTCATTTATACTAAACACACGTGCTATGTTATTCACATTAACAATGACCTTGTGATTTGCGTCATCTTGAAAAAAGGCTGAATACTTAAGCGTAATCTCGTTATTTGTTAAACACGAAAATGACACAGGTAATACCAAGTAAGGCTGATTAAAGTGCTCACTTAGCTGGTAATTGTTATTTACAGTGAGTGCGCAAGTTTGTTCTGCGATAAGATTGTTTTTTATAAATGCGTTAATTGAGTCGCGTTTTGCTTTTATTTCAGACCAGGTAATGTTGGCGTTTTGGTCTAAGTCGAGTGCTATAACGTGCTCTAAATCTGCAACATTGATTTCCCAATTCCCGCTGTATTGAGCTGTATTGTTGCTATTAAGCGTAATGTAGCCGGTGCTTAACTGGTGCGCAAAAGCTGCTGTTGAAAATAATAAGCTTAACAAAATAATAGAAAATACGCGTATTAATATTCTCATAACATTTACATCCTTTTTGCTTGAACAATCAGCGCTTGGTCGATATTCATTTTAGCTTGTTGCCAGTTAATATTGGCCCAATACAAGGCTTTAGATTTGTTTGGCTGCACGTGAATATAATAGTTGGCGAGGTCACTTGCGTGAAAGCTGTCGTGGCGAATTTCTCTGAGCTCTACTCGTTGCTTCATGGCGTTTTGCCATTTGTATTGTGTTGTGTTTAGTTTTTTTCTGCGATGGCTAAGCGCAGCAAAAGCGCATCTTCTAGATCGTGCGATTCTTTTAATAAATTACTTAATTTGGTTATCACTTGCTGTGGCTTGTTTAAGCCCAGTTGTATGTCTGCCCATAAAGCAATTAGGCTTACTGGAGAGTTTACTAAATTTATATTTTCAAGGTGCTTTAATGCGTTTGTGTAGTTTTGTAATCTAAAGCTCATTTCAGCTAGGACATGTTTTGTATTGAGTCCAATAGGCTTATTGTTCGTTAGCTTTACTAAAGATTGATAACTTCTTAATAAATTACCGTACTGACTTTGCACATCTAATACACAAGTACTGGCCGTTAATGTGCTTACCCTTGTTATTAGTGCTAAGCAATGCTGTTTAGCAAGTTCAAACTGGCCTTGTGTCATGTACAAATTAGCCAGCAATAGATGAGTGTTGCTGTGATCAGGCGTTATTTTTAAAACACTATTAGCAATGGTTATCGCATCATTAAACAAATGCTCTTTTTGTAAAACGCGTGCATATAAATAGCCTACCTGTGGCGTTGGCTCATTTAAGTATATTTCTGCGAGCCTGTTTTTGAGTACCCCTTGCATATGCTCCGTTTGTCCAACGAATTGACTTTTATTGACTAGATTTTCTATTTCATTTATCGATAGTGAGGCAGTTAAATCCGATTTAGTGACTGCTATTACGTCGTTGTCATTAGGTGTATAAGCCGCTGCAAAAAGCTCAAATGAGCACACTAAGCTTAATGTAATCATCAGGTTTACTAGAGGTGATTTCATATTTGTATCCTTAAAATAGCCATCCATGGCCAGTCAGCTTATTTACTGATTACTAATTAAATTATTAATATCTGTGTCTTTATTTGTAAACTCTCTTCCATTTACAGAGAGTGGCTCTGCATTCGGTGCTTGGTTAAATGCATCGCTAGTAAACTGAGCAAAGTCGATTTGCAAAGCTTCAATAGTGATATTAACCATTGCACTTACTTGGCTGTTAACGCCATCAGATACGCCAAAAGTAAAGCTATCTGTGCCCGTAACCTCTTTATTTGGTGTGTAAGTAAAGTTGCCATCAGCGTCAATATTTACCATGCCTAATGAAGGCTCACTGACCAATGAATAAGTAAGTGAATCACCTTCTTTATCTATGGCTGTCAGTGAGTCGGTAATATTCACCTCCGTTTGCGTTGTTAACATGATGTCGCTAACTGAGGGTGCTGTATTAACCTCAGGCAACGGCTTTTTATTGTCGTCATCATTGCTACACGCTCCTAGCGTTAATGCGCTAAGCAGAATACCTATATGCGTTATTTTTAAGTGTTGCATTAGTTTACTCCTTATTTAGAGCCCGCAAGTGGGGTAGCTAAGTACGGAAAGGTTGAGTCCATCATTGTTGCATCAACAGGTGCGCCATCGGTAAATGGTACTGTACCAACGCTTGCATCTTCGGGAGTACACAAGCCTAGGTCAGTATCTACGCCTGCAACAGGAATAGGATGACATAAACGACCCATTACTACGCGCAGAGCAATATCAACAACATCATCGCCAGGGCGTCGGCCGTTTGGAAAGCCAGCTAAATCGTTTCCTGCAACACCAAATGCAGACTGCTCACTTTGCGCTGTTGCCGCGATGTTTGTGTTTAAACGAAGCATTTCAGAGGGAGTGACGGTTGCTTGTTGGTTAACACCAGCAAAACCAGTTAAAAATGCAGTAATTAAATCGGTACGAGGAAAGTTTGTTGGGGCTAATGTTTCGAGGTTAGCGCCAAGTGTCGTATTAACTGCATCCTTGAATAAAATATTTAAAAGTTCAGGAAGGGCTGGATGAGATACATAATCTAAAAACTGTCCATCGTCTTTAGGGTGTGCTGTCGAGAAAGTATCCTTATCCTTTATGCCAATAACAAGCTCATTAACAAGTGGATTACCCAAACGTGATACTTGAGTAAGAGCACCACCATTAACTGCATTATTAGCGAATTTAGCATTCGGGTTTAGTATGCGAGCTTGAGGTAAACTTGCAGTGGTCCACGAACCAATAACGCCATTACCTTCGCCTACAATACAGCTTTTTGGTACTTCAATAGCAATTGATGTCACGTTTTTATCTGCAAGGTCGTCATTGTCAGCCGATTGGGTAATACCTCCAGGGAAGCCACCTGCATCACCAGCACCCGGAGCGCTGTCGCCCTCTACCGGTACGTAGTTTACTAAATCGAACGTTTTACCAAGGTTAACGACAAACGCATCTTTTCTTTGGCCAACAAATACTTGTGCCATGCTTTCACAACCTGGGATTGACACATTATATACAAATTGATCTGCGTAAGTTTGATAGTCAGCTTTAGAGGTAAATGTTTTATTACCAATATAATCAAGTGGCTTACTGAATGTAGATGTGCCCGTAGTGGTATTATTTAATGAGGTTGCAACACCTGTGCGCTGCGGCCCATTAATCATACTCAGAGTATATGATTCACTGAAATTAGTTGCGCTATTATCACCGGCTGATACACCACCCACATTTTTAAGTGGCACAGAAACAGTACGCTGGTTGCCTTCTGGGCCTACAGCTAATTGCACACCTTGATTATCGTTTGGTAGCATGCTTTGGAAATCAAATGCAAAAGTAATGTCTTCAACGGCATCGCCATCGTTATCTATGTGTATGCTGTAAGTTGCATCTGGGTCCATTGCAAAATAATTAGGGCCGCCGTAGGCATCCTGTAATGGAATATAGTTTGCAATTAGTGTGACGTACTCTTCTTTTCCTTGTTCATAGCTATTAAATACATAAAAGTCGGTAGAATCTAAGGTCGGAAAGCGACTAATATTTGGCGCTTCTCGGTGACTTGATGCGTTACTTGGTGCGCTAATAAAAGTGCTACATATTACTACTGCGAGTATTGATGGTGTTAAAGCTTTCATGACTTTTTCCTTTAGTTTTAAATAGAAGTCATAGCTAATAACGGGGGGGAATTTAGATTGGATGCAAAAAAGTTAAATTTTATTTAAATAAAAAATGGCTGCTTATATAAGCAGCCATACAAGGGATTAAAGAAGCACGAGTTCGGTTGTATAAAGTACCTCGGTAGGTAAGCCGTTTGGCGAACCACCTAAAGGCTCTAAACTGACTGCTAGTAGTGAGATATCGTCAGCGTTAAAGCGTTTATCTTTTAGCAAAAATTTACCGCCTTGTTTAGGTAATATACCCAACGAAACAGGTAAATCTTGCCCTTTTAAAATCATCCATAGTTGATAATCTTTATCTCTTTGGGCAACTAATTGACTACTGGCTTTAATAGTTAATGCTTCTTCGTTTACTTCAATAAACCATAACGACTGTTTATCTTGGTTTTGCACGAGTGCAATTTGCTGATATTGCGACACTTCTTTGGCCGGTTGAATGACTAAAAATGCCAACACAATACACGCGGCGGTGGCTATAAACGACCATGTCTGCCAAATCGACGGCTTAGTTTGCACCACTGTTTGACTAGGCACTGTTTTTGACTCAATACCTTGCAAAATGTTTTCCCAAACAGAATCGCTAGGTGCTTGTGGTGTAATTGCACTTGCTAGATTATTAAGGTTTTGCTCCCACATAAAAATTGCCTCACGTGCTTTGCTTGAGCTAAGTAACAAGCGCTGAAAACGTTTTCGTGCCAGCCCCTTGAGTGTGCCAAGTACATATTGTCCTGCTAGCGCGTCTAACAGCTCGGGTTTTGTATAATTCATAATGTTAAACACCTCTGAAGTTGTGTAAGCCCGCGTCTGATCCAGCTTTTAACTGTGCCTAATGGCGACTCTATATGGTCTACTAGCTCGCTGTGACTAAACCCCTTATAGTAAGCTAAATGAATGGCCTGCTTTTGCTGGGGTTCAAGCTGCTCTATACAGTTTACTAATTTAGTATTTTCGTCATAGTTGACATCTACGCTCTGAATATCAAAGTCATCATCTCCCATTGTTTGCTCTTTTCTTACTTTGTTGTAACGCAACGCATCCAGACTTCTATACCTTACTATACTTATCATCCAGCTTATGACAGTGCCTTTAGAAGCATTGTATTCTGAAGCGTTATGCCATATTTTAATGAATGCGTCTTGCAACACTTCTTCGGCGTGCGCTCTGTTAGAAAGCATATTTAAGCTAATGGCAAAAAGCTTTCCGCTTGTTTGTTGATACAAGGTTGAAAATGCATGCTTATCACCCTGTGATGTATCGTATAACAGAGACAGTAAATTATCGTTTTCCATAAATATCCTATTTATTTTTATTCTCTTTTTAAAAACGGTTGAGGCTAGAACTTGGATGCAAAAAAGTTAAGTAGCTTGCAACAGTATACTTTTCGCTCTTTTTTGCAATGACTATCTGTGTTTATTATTAGGTATAATTCTGTGAGTTCAAAAACTATATTAGAGAAAAGCATCTGTAATGGTTGAGCCGATTTTTGTTTATAGCAGAGTCGCCACGCTAAGTTACACTTAAAATAAATTAGCTTGGTGAGTCAGATTTACTAATATGGAGCTAAGACTTAGTGAGTTTCTACTGTGATACGTGTGAAAAATTAACACACCCATTGTGTAAAAAGAGCAAAGTCCATACAACCCCAAAAATACGGTATTTAAATAGCTATTAAATATCAATAATATAAGTAAAAAAGTGGTGCCGTACGTTTTACTGTTTTGTGGCTTGTAAATTGCAAACACAATTATAAAAGCTGTTTGTTAATTAATGAATAGCAATAAATATAAATGGAGATTTTATGTGGGCTGCAATTAGTTATTTGATATTAGCGTGTGTACTTATTTTTATAGGGTGGGAAATAAATTCAATTTACTTTTCGTTATTTTTTTACTGGACCGCGCTATCACTGTCATTGGTCAGTGGGGCATACATTTTTAATATAGGTAAAATTTTCAGAAAGCGAGAAAACGGCGTTATTCCATTTTACATACGCTGGGCGTTTATTCCTTTTTTATTGGGGGCGCAAGTGTACAACGCATGGTCGCGTAAGCATGATAAAGTGCCACCAATTCAGCAAATTAACGATAACCTTTTTTTAGCATGCCGCTTATTTCCCTCGGATATAGACACGTTAAAAAGCAATAATATTACCGCTATATTAGATGTTACTTGTGAGTTTGACGGTTTAGAGTGGAGCTCGACACAAGAGCGTATTAACTATTTAAATATTCCAGTACTTGACCATAGCGTGCCAACACGCTCTCAGCTTAACCAGGCAATAAATTGGATTCATCATCAAATCCAAAAAAACAATAAAGTGGTTGTGCATTGTGCGTTGGGCCGCGGACGTTCAGTGTTTGTAATGGCTGCTTACTTACTTAGTCAAAATAAACACGCCGACGTGCATGATGTGCTTGCCCAAATTAAAGAAACACGTGAAACCGCTAATCTAAATAAACGCCAACTGCGCCACCTAGCAAAGCGACATAAAAGTGGCGAACTAGTAATTAAAAATCGTGCATTTTTAATTGCAAATCCCGTATCGGGTACAAAAATATGGCAAGAAAAAGAGCAATTTATCATTGCACGCTTGTCAACTTATTACGATTTAACCGTAAGGACCACAAGCCCAGACATTAATGGTATAGAGCTTGCCAAACAAGCGCTTGGTGAAAATCCTGATATTGTTATTGCTTGCGGTGGCGATGGAACAGTAGCGGAAGTTGCGAGCGTATTAGTTAATACACCCTGTAAGTTAGGTATTATTCCGCTCGGGACTGCTAATGCGCTTGCTCACGTTTTAATGGGAATAAGTTCAAAATTTATACCTGTAGAGCAAGCGTGTGATTTAATTATTGATGGTCAATCTACGTTAATAGATACAGCATATTGTAATGACGATTTAATGCTACTTTTAGCCGGGATAGGTTTTGAACATGCAATGATTGAAAAAGCTGACCGCGAATTTAAAAATAAATTTGGGCAACTCGCTTATTTAACAGGATTTCTTCAGGCGTTTTCGGAACAAAAATCGCAACAGCTCAACGTAAAATTGGACGATAACGACCCAATGATGATCACAACAAGCAGTTTTGTTGTTGCTAATGCAGCACCGTTTACAACGCTACTTGCTCAAGGGGGAGGGCAGCCTAATCACAGTGATGGGCTACTTGATATAAATTGGCTTATACCCAATAAAGAAAATTCCACTACGGTACTGAGTATTGCCGAGCTTATGTTTAGCAGTATAACGCAAAGTCATTTAGCCATTAACTCTCAACACACAAATGCTAAAAAAGTCGAAATATCTTCAGATAATGGGATTAAATATGTCATCGATGGCGAGGTGAAAACGGCTAATAGGCTTGTGATTGAAATACTGCCAGCATCGCTTAACGTGATCAGTAAAGAAATTTAGCGAATCTAAAATATAAAGGCGCAATAAACTGCGCCTTTATTTATATTTTACTTTTTTATTGATGGCCAAACAAAGTCAGTTGTATCTGGAGCCTTGTTTGTTGTTTTACGAGGTGCGCTTTTTGGTTTGCGAAGTGGTTTGTTATTTATTGTATGGATATATAACGCTTCAACTTTGTCTCTGGCCCAAGGGGTTTTGCGTAAAAATTTTAAGCTAGATTTTATGCTTGGTGCATCCGTAAAACACTTAATTTTTACTTGTTCCCCCAGCGTTTTCCAGCCAAGTCGCTGCTCTAACTCGACCAATATTTGTTCTAGTGTGATCCCATGTAGTGGGTTTTTAGGTTGATTATCCATAGCCATACTGCTTATTTAAACTATGCTTATTGTAGCTTAAATACAATAAGCAGGCTATTTCACTGTAATCTTTTTAGGTCGATTTGGGTAAATAACTTTCCCTTGCTCATTGAGCTTAAGCCACATTAATGCGCTATTGGTTTGGTTGGGGTTTTTGGCACCGCACAGTAAATTGAACGTATCAACGCTAATTAATGCGCCTTCACTATAGCGTTTGTCGTCGTACCAACACATTGTTTGGTGCTGAGTTAACTGACTTGCGTTCACAAAAGTGCGGCTGTTATGCGGCTCGGCATTACAAAATAACGAGAGTGATAAGCTTAAAAAACAGGCGGATAGAATTATTAATGGGCGCATAACATTCTCCTAAAATTGACTTTAAAAATAGTACGTAATGCTAAAAAACATGCTAGTGTAATATTACACACTAAGAAATAAACAGAACAATAAAAGGTACACACACATGAAATTTAACCAGCTGATGATAGATGAATTCACATTACTTGCAAAGTTTCCGCTTGATAGCAAAATGCAGGGTATCAAATTACATTCTGACGCAGAAGCAAGCTTGATAGAAGCAGCACAACGATTATTTGATAAAGGTGTTATAGATAGCCCTGATGGCGGTTACTTAACGGATTTGGGTTTAGATTTAATTGAGCACGTTACGATTATTCATAGCGCGCTCAAAAATTAAGCTCGGCAGTATTTAGGTCGCATCGGGTTGATTTTGCGGTGCGGCATCATTAAACGCAGCTAATTTATTACATCGTTCATAAATGGCTGCAATTTTTGGATAACGACTCATATCTACATTAAAACGAATAGCATTAAATACCTGAGGTACCAAGCAAACATCAGCAAGGCTTGGCTTGTTTCCAACACAGTAATCGTCGTCTCCAAGTAGTATTTCTATTTTATCAAAACCTACTTCAACCCAATGTTTGTACCAAGTGTTTTTAGCATCATCGTCTACTTTTAATTCATTCGATAAATACTTAAGTACTCGCAAATTATTCACTGGGTGAATATCACACGCTATTGCAAAACTTAAGTTTCTTATTTGGGCTTTTTGCCAAGCAGAGCCGCTAATTAATGGTGACTGTGGGTATGTTTCATCAAGCCATTCTAAAATAGCTAATGATTGACCAAGTACACCTTCATCTGTTTCAAGGGCTGGTAAAAGCCCTTGTGGGTTTAGCGCTAAGTAATCCTCCTCAAGCTGCTCTGATTTTAAAAGATTTACAATTGCCAACTCATGGTCAATTTTTTTTAGGTTTAACGCAATACGCACTCGGTATGCAGCTGATGAGCGAAAATAACTGTATAGCTTCATAATTAATCCTTGTTGGCTGAATAGTGTTTTTTAATTGTTCGCCAACAATCTGTGTAATTTGGTTGGCGCTCTTTACCTTCTAATGCGTATTTAGTCGGTGAAATGATGTAGCGAGATTCAAACATAAACGCTAAGGTATTTTCGTATTTTTGTGGAACCAGTTCCGCATTAGATGCTTTTTCAAACACATCCGCTTCAGGTCCATGCGGAGACATACAATTATGTAAACTTGCGCCACCTGGCACAAAGCCTTGCTCTTTTGCATCATATACACCTTCAATTAACCCCATAAATTCACTCATGATATTACGATGATAGTAGGGCGGACGAAACGTGTTTTCAGCAACCATCCAACGCGGTGGAAAAATGACAAAATCAACATTAGCCATCCCTTCAGTAGCTGATGGCGAGGTTAAAACGGTAAATATAGACGGATCCGGATGGTCAAAGCTTACTGTATTCATTACATTAAATCGCGATAAATCGTATTTATAAGGCGCGCTATTACCTGTCCATGCAACAACATCGAACGGGGAATGCTTAATCTCACAGCTGAATAAGTTGCCATTAAATTTTGACACTAGTTCAAAATCACCTTCTTTATCTTCAAAAGCCGCAACTGGGTATTGAAAGTCACGGTCGTTGGCATAGCCGTTTGCACCAACCGGGCCTCGCTCTGCAAGCTCCAAAGCATGACCATAGTTTTCGCAGATATAACCACGGGCCGTTGATTGTATTAAATCAACAGAAAACTTCATTCCTCGGGGTATAACTGCAACTTCACCTGGTTTTACACAGAGCTTACCGCATTCTGTATGCAGGAGTAGCTCGCCTTGTTGGGGTACAAATAGCATTTCACCGTCAGCGTTGTAAAAGTAGCGGTCAACCATAGACTTGTTAGCAACATAAACATGAATACCGATGCCAGATTGCCCATTAGCACTGCCGTTAGCAGCCATTGTTATGAGTCCATCTAGAAAATCAGTTGGCTTTGTAGGAATTTCAACGGGGTTCCAGCGAAGCATAGTCGGAGGTGTTACGGCTTCAGTTATAGGCGCAGTTCGAATCAAGCCGTTATCAACAGCGGTGTAATCACCTTGCACTACCGAAGGGCGTAACCGATACAGCCATGTTCTGCGGTTAGCTGCTCTAGGCGCGGTAAATGCTGTAGAGCTAAATTGTTCAGTGTAAAGATCGTACTTAACTTTTTGAGGAGTAAATTGCCCTATAGGCAAGGCACCGGGTAGCGCTTCGGTTTCAAATTCATTACCAAAACCGGTCATGTACTTTAACTGTTCTGCCATTACTGACTCCTGTGAGAGAAGGCTAGTTTTATGTTTTATTTATTTAAGTTAAGATACTCTCAAGCGAGAGTAATTTCAAATTGCTCAATGAATGTGTATGTAAATATAAATGAACAGCTAGTAAACCTATTTAACGGGATAACAATGAAACTGGATTTAGACACTTTTTTAGCATATCAACTAATTAATGTAGCAAGTTTGGTAAGTAATGACCTTGCTAAGGTATACCAGAGCAAATTTGACTTAACGATACCTCAATGGCGAATTTTGGCGAATTTAGCGCAATTTGGTCAAAGTAATGCCAAAAATTTATGTACGCAGGCAAATATGGATAAATCGACCGTGTCGCGTGCAATAAAAATATTAGTAGAAAAAAAGTTGCTAATGACTCAAATTAATTCAGAGGATAAGCGCGCAGCCATACTTTCATTAAGTGAAGCTGGAAAAGATATGTATAAAAAAATAGTACCCGAGGCGTTAAAGTGGGAAAAAGAACTATTGGCTTCGTTAAACACACATGAACAAGGTTTATTAATAAGTGTACTTAATAAGCTAAAAAATAAATTACAGGCATAAAAAAGCCCATCAAATGATGGGCTTTTATAATTTTAACTAATCTGACAATTTAGATTAGAAAGTGTAACGTACACCTACACGCATTTCCCATACTGAAGCACCAGTTTGTACTGAAGTATTAGCGTTATTACCGTTAAAGCCTGAATAAACGTAACGACCTTGGTCATCTAAAGATGTTGAGATCATGCTTGCACCTACGAAAGGACCTTTCTTAAGAACGCCCCAGTCATCATTTAGCATGTTTGTAAGGTTGTCGATTACAAAGAATGCTTCACCTTTATGACCTTCCATAAAGCCTGGTAATTCTTGTGTAACTTTAAAGTTAAACTTAACAAACCAGTCAGCATTTTGTTGGTTACGACCTGCGATTTCACCACGTTTAAGCCCTTCAGATGCAATGAAGTCGTTGAACTCATTGATTTCAGCTGCAGACATGTCGTATACAACGTTAGGATCGTTTTCAAGTGGAACGTATAATAACTGACGGTTACCATTCCAGTTGTTATCGCCCCATACATTACGGTCACTTCCGTCAAACGTGAAGCTGTAAGGTAGGCCTTTGTATGCTTCACCGTAAAGGTTAAAGCGTGTTTCAAAGCCATCTACAAACTCATATTTGTAACCAAGCGTCATAGTAAAACGATGCGGAATTTCATAATCTGAAGACGCAACACCTGGGTTACCTGGGTTAGTAAGTGCGATGTTACCATAGTTAGAACCAGCTACAGAGCTAGTCATTGGGTTTACATCGTCTGCATCTGTGTATGCATAACCAAAGCTAAAGTTGATGCCGTTATCGAACATTTTGCTAACTGCTGCAGAGATAACTGAAGAATCACCGCTATCGCCACTAACATTTGTTAATAAATACTCATTACTACGACCTTCGATTGACTCGTAAATAGGACGACCATCAAACGTAGTTTCGCCGCTATCTTGAAGTGCAATATCACGCATCAATGCAGCATCTTTCTTCTTCGAGTATAGGTAGTCTACAGAGATTACGTATTCGTCTTCAGTTGTGTATGTAGCACCAAGAGAGTATTTCCACTCTGAAGGGATTTCAAAATCTGGGTCTACAGCATTAACTGTTGCATCGCCTACACCAATTTCTGTATTTGCAACAATGTCAAACATACCTTGTGGTACGTCAAAACCAGGTGTACCGCCGTTTACGTTAGCTGTATTGAATAAATCTACACCACGGAACTGCGTACTAATGTTTGTAATACCATCGTTAGAGTAAGAGTTAGACAGCCATACGTTCGGGTTACCACCAGAGAACAAGCCTAAGCCAGCGCGCACTTCAAGTTCGTCAGTTGCATACCATTGGAATCCAACACGTGGCTGCAGTAAGTCAATACCGTCGAATGTAGACTGGTTGCTGAAACCGTAACGGTTAGTGAAGTTTTGGTTAAAGTTAGGAACGTCATCACTTGTGTACTTGTCGTAACGTAAACCAAACTGAATGGTTGCATCTAAGTCAGTGAATGCGTATTCATCTTGGACATAGAATGTATGCTGCGCATATTTAAAGCTTGCAGCCGCATCATTCGGGTTATTAGTACCTGCAGCATTGTTGTAGTAGATACGCGCTGCTTGACCTGCTTCAAAGTCGTCAATTGAGTCAAAGCGCCACTCACCTTCTGTTTGCTGTACGAACAAGTTAAAAACAGATAGCTCTTCAAACTCGTAACCAGCAGTAATTGTGTGTTGATCTAGGTAATAAGTACCAGCAACTTTAAATGTAGTTGTGTCGTAATCTAGATCGTTTGATTGACGAGAATCATCTGGACCAATGAATACAGTACCGCCATTATCAGTGCGGATTTGCATTTCACCAAAGCTGCTTGCAGCATCTAATGACTGAACCGTTGCATCTAGCTCTGATTTACCTAAACGAATTTCAGTAGAAAAATCGTCTGACCAATCAGAATATACAGAACCAATGATTGATGTAAACTCAGCACTTTGATTGTAGAAGTGGTTTGATAAAGAAACGCGGCTAGAACCAGTATCAGACTGAGAAATTGTGTTACCGTCGTTGTAGTTATAAATTAAGTTTGCACGGTGATCTTCGTTGATGTTCCAATCTAGTTTTACTAAGATTTTTTCATCTTCAACAGGCATGCTTGATGGCATACCGCCTGCATCGTAGCCGTAAACTGATTGAGAAATACTCTGAATGCGAGATACGTCATCAGCTGTAACACTACCACTGCTAAGGCCGTCGTAATTAAACTGGCGAACACCTTCAAGTTTTTCGTATGAAGTGAACAAGAATAATGTATCTTCAACAAGCGGAAGGCCTACGTTGAAACCGTAACGTTTTTCAGTGTAGTTACCGTTATCAACTTCATTACCTTCAATTTCGTCGCCTTTCATTGAATCGTTTGTGTAATCGAAGAAAACACCACCGTGAACGTCGTTGCCACCAGATTTAGTTACAGCGTTAATATTACACGATGTAAAGCCACCGTATTGAACGTCAAAAGGTGCTAGTTCAGCTGAAACTTGTTCAATAGAGTCGAAAGAGAAAGGGGCACGGATAGTAGGGTAACCGTTTGAGCTTAAGCCGAAGTTATCGTTCATGCGAACGCCGTCAAGCGTTAAGCTGTTGTAACGTGGGTTACCACCACCACAGTTGATTGAACCACGGCTATCATCAATTGTGATACGTGGGTCAATACGGATGATATCTTTTAAATCACGGTTGATGGCTGGTTGGTTTTCAAGATCTGTTAGCGTAAAAGTAGACGCAGGACCTGTACCACCAGACATAGCACTGATAGGAGCACCCGTAACTACAATTTGCTCGATGTTAGAGATATTCTCTAAAGAAGCATTTACCGGGTAATCGTTACCAATGTTAAGAATAATGTTATTGAACTCTTGGTCTGCATAAGTGTCAGAATCTACAACTACTCTGTATGGACCACCAACACGCAGGCCTTTAGCTGTAAAGTAACCAGCATCATTAGTTTCAGTTGTTTTAACTGAGCCTGAAGGAACGTGTAAAATTGTAATTTTAGTGCCAGCAGCAGGGTTGCCGTTAGGACCAGTGATTTGACCTTTAATTGCAGATGTTGTTTCATTTGCAATTGCAGCGCCACTAACACCAACACATGCTGCGATAGCAAGTGATAGGGCCGTTTTGCGTATTTGAGTTTTCATTTAATTTTCCCGTGTAGTTAATAATTAAATTTTTATATTTTTATTTTTTGGTTTTCAAAAAATAAACTAAATGCAGGTTTATATTTTAAAAACCATCGCTATTGTACCCCAATTGTTTGTTACAAATAAAATACAACTGCAATGTTTTTTTAATAAATAGTACAAATTTTGACTATTTTTACCTTTTTTTGAGTAATCACTCTATTAGCGAGCTCATACTACCGATGTTTTATGACAAACTTGTGAAATGTAAAACAAGCTTTTACAAAAAATCCCCGTGTGTAGGTTTTATGTGTCACAAATTACATAGATACTTTTTTTAACGCTGTTTCTAGCTCTTTAGCTGAAGGGTCAAACATAGCGTTTAACAAACCAGCCAATCGAACACCTGCTTGTAGCAGACGTGTTTTTACGATAGGTGTATTTTTATAAACATAGCTGTAGCCAACTTCTTCATTTGTAGATTTATAAAGTGCATTTGCTAAATTATGAGATTCTTCAATCCAAGTAGTTGGTGTACTTTCTAAATATTCTGCAATTAGTTCACTGTTATTAGTATTTATAAACTGCGCGTACTCAGTAAATGATAAGTTTTCGTTTTCAACTAATTTAGTATCCCACAAGCTGTGTAAGTTTGTATCTTGACCAAAAAACGACACTTTAATACGGTTTCCGCCTCTATCTTCGCTTCTTCCTGCATGGAAGGGTTGATGGCTATCACCAACCAAATGAACTAAAAAACGTAAACTAAATTGCTTTGCATCTAGGCTGCTGTTTTTATCTTTGAGTGTTTTTATAGAATAGTGGATGCCTTCTAGAATGTTGCTAACCGACTCTTTGTTGTTTGTATGGTCGTGATTGATTGTGAAGGACTTGTTAGGTGAGGCGTTAATGTAGTGCCAGCGAGAAGATTGCTTTTGCCAAAATTTCCCCGGGTTTGAGCGCATCTCGTCAGGCCAAGTTGAAACCTGTGCAAGTGATTCACCCGCTAAGAATGGTTTAATAGCTGACTTTGTGGTGTCTGTTATATGAGATTCAGCAATTTTACCTACAACCCGGTGACCGTTTTGGCCCCAAGCAAGTGAATCGCTACTTGTAAAAATGGCACCTATTAAAAGCGCTGACGTTATCGAATATTTTACATTGATACGCATTAAGGTTCCCTAATTAATTTGGAGTGGTGTTGCTGCGTTGTAATAAGGTCAATTGTCCTTACTTTTGTTGAAATTAGGAAGGACTCAATAAAATTCATAATTTCTTATTCATATTTGTTATAAATCAGTGCTTTAGCATCTATAGGTAAAATTACTTGTTGTAATAAGTAATTAAAATTGTTCAAATGGATAAGTAATGTATTTTAGGATGTCTTTAGCTTGAATATTAAAAATACGGTATTGGAAAAAACTTCAATTGTTACATTTTTGTTTATAGTAATAGTTTTTGCTTGGGTGTGTGGTCAATTAATTGTAAATGACGATGAACTCGCTTTTCCTGTACTTATTGAAACATCAACAACATGTCGTACAACAGCGACCGCAAACGACAGTGAGCTTATTGTATTTACACCCTCTAAAAATATTGCAGTGCAACTTACACAGAAGTTGTGTGATGATAATGTCGTTGCTAAACAGTACGGGGTGGTTGTAGGGTATTGGGGGTATAAAACATCAGACAGTTTAGAGTTTGTAGGTAAAGGAATTGCAGACCTTATACTCGCAAAAAACAACATTATGGCGGCTTTTAAAGCTGAATCTACCTATGATTATATGCCCGTTGTTGGTTTTTCTGATTACACTGCATTTTTTATATCTTCAAAAGAAAAACCAATTATTTCAAAGTCTTATTTTTTAGACAAAAAAATAGGGCTGCTTGATTACCCAACGAGTCGCTCTGGGCATATTCTTCCAAAACAGGTCTTTAAAGATCTCGATATAAATATTGCAAATTTAAATATTTTGTACGCAAGTTCTCATAATGAACTACGAGATTTATTAGCCAACGGTAAAGTAGATATTATTGCGTCGTTTTGGAAAGAAAACGATAAAGACCGTTTCTCGAAAAACTATATCACCCCATTAAGCAATAACATAACAGGCACACGTTGGTACTTGAAAATGCAACAAAACAACACAGATTTGTTATGTGCTGTACAAGAACACCTAATGGCTATGTCTAAAGACCAAGAACTTCATTATTATCAAAATGTTTCGCCCTTTTGGCAATGTGAGAATAATACAGCTGTTTTTAAGATAGGTGAAGATAATGAGTAGGCTTAAATTTTCTGCAGTGTCCTCATGTATTTTTTTTATGCTTTCTTTAGTGTTTTATATATCTATGATTAATAAAACAGAGCGTGTTAGCGAGCAGCAAAAGTTTCAAATTGAAAAACAAATTGCACTAGATTTACCATTACTCGATTTGCCAAATGAACTGTATAAGCATGCAGGTAATAAAGATGCTTTAGTTGGCTATATTGACTCACTAAATAGTTATCTAAGAATGAGTAACTTGCGTGTCATCGATATCAGTACAGGCGAGATTGCTCACAGCGATTTAAAGGCAAAGCAATTTATCAGTAGCTTAGCGACGAGTGAAGGCCCTGTGAATATTATTTTTAGTGTAGATGAGCATTACTTGACACCTAGTAATAAAATCTTTTTTTGTTTTTTTACTTATCAGTCTCTTTGTTGCTGTGTGGTTAAAAGTGGTAGACAGTAAGAAAAACAATGTAAGCTTAAACAAGAGTATTAACTCTGCTGCATCAATGCCAATGCCTTTGGCGGTCATAATTGATTTACGCAATAAAACACTTTCACATAGTTATAATAAAGAGCACAGCGTTCAATTAGCTAATAAACCATTGTGTTTTTACCTAGCCCTTGTTGAATATTGTTCAGCTAATAGTGATGTCATTTTAAATCATAATAAAAATGTACCCGATGAGCTTATTGAACTTGCCAACAAGTATTTTTCCCGATTAACAGAGCTAGGGCATACGATAAGGAAACGGCCGAACTTCAATAATAGCCTTGAAAAAACGTTGAGTGAAATAAGGGCTTCGCTTGACGACGTTTTGAATGAATATCCTGAGGAAAAAGAGATTTATTACCCTCCAAAAGCATATGGAGAAGGCTCTCGCTCTCGTCTGCACAGCTACGGGCTCATAAATATTGCAAAGGGAAATATTGAAATAATAGGGAAGTAATTTTACCTCCCTATTGTTATCAGTGATTATTTAGGAGCAAACTCAGCCGCTTTTATTGGACTATGTTGCGATATAAATGTTTTAAGTGCTTGGGCGTCAGTTTCGTCAGTGCTAACAAAACCTTTTAGCGTATTTATAGTTGGGTAACCATCACCGCCCGATGCGTTATAGCTATTTAAACTCATGCGGTATGTTTTACTTTTATCGAACGGTTTACCGTTAATAAATACGTTTGTAAGCTTACCATTTTTGCGGTCAAACGAAAGCTTGTGATATTGCAAGTAAGCACCAGCGTCTGCTGGGAAGCTTGTTACTGTATTTAAGTAGTCCCATAGTTCAGCACCTTGCCAATCCATATACGTTATACGGTTTTTAAAAGGGTGAACTTTTAATATGTCTTTATAGCTTATTTCACCGGCATCAATTGAGCTGCGAATACCACCGCCACTGATCAAACCAAAATCTGCACCTACCACATTCATTTGTGCTTGGATGATAACGCGAGCAAGGTTTGTTTGTTGATAGCGTACTTTGTTTCTATCACCTTCTAATCTTGCATCAACAGAGCCAATAGTCCCCTCAATTTGTTTAGCACCAATCGCTTGGTATTTAGCTAAAAACGCTTTTAATGACGGGTCTGGCTTAATATATTCGTTCGCAAGTACCTCTTTTAATGTGCCGTCAGCTTGTGTTTTTTCTACATATAAATTAACTGGCATTAATTTATAATCAAGTAGGCTCAATTCACCATTTTCTAATTTGAACTCAGCCTTACCAACGTACTTTCCCCACTCGTGGGCTTGCATTATCCACGTGCCATTTTGCTGATCAGGATTACAAGCTAAGCCAGGTTTAAAACTATCATCGTTTACATTTTCTGATGCCATACACACAGGCTCTTGTGAGTGGCCACCTATGATCATATCAAGCGTATTCGCAGGCAATGAGCGAGCAAGTGTTACATCGCCCGGTGCGTTTATGCCATGTTTAGCATCAATAAAATGGCCCATGTGAGTAACAGCAATAGTAATGTCTGGGTTGTATTTTGCTTTTATCTCTTTAGCTAGGTTGGCTGTTACTGGAACAGGGTCTTTAAATTCTAAGTGACCAATGTACTGAGGGTTTCCTATTTTTGCTGTATCGGTTGTAGTTAAACCGATCACGGCAATAGTTAAGCCATTTTTTTCAAATATTTTATAGGCGTCAAAAGCGTTCTTACCTGACGACTTTTCCACTATATTAGCCGATAAGAGAGGGAAGTTAGCCCAGTTTTGTTGCTTGGCTAAAACACTAAGTGGGTTATCAAATTCATGATTACCTAATGCCATTGCATCGTAGCCGAGTAAAGACATCCCTTTAAAGTCAGGCTCTGCATGCTGTAAATCAGATTCTGGTATACCTGTATTTATGTCGCCACCTGATAGCAGTAAAACGGCATGACCTTTTATTTTCGCTTCACTACGTAATTGATCCAGTAGTGTTTTGCGAGCAGCCATACCGTATTCGCCTTTTTCGTTATGCCAAAAGCGACCATGATTATCGTTAGTATGAAGAACGGTTAAGTATTGTGTAGAAGATGTTTTTTCATTAGTTGTGGCAGATGTGCATCCCAGTACACCCAAAATGATCGAAAAAATAAAAATTATGCGCATAAAATACCTGTGTATTAAGTTGTACTTAATGTTGTAGGTGGCTAGTTTAAACTAGTTTGAAATATAAAAAAGGCAGATATTTATATTTTTGGCTAATTACGACTCGTAGCCGCATTTTCCCTGCGTTTGAGTTCTTGGCTAGCGTAATGTGACTTTTCGTGTTTTGTAGCAACCATCCAATTTAAAAAGCTTGCTGGGAGTTTGGTGTATGCTTCGCCTTTGTGTAGGCCAAAGTCGCAAATTGTGTGTGGTGTGTGTGTCATGTGTATCCGTTATCTCTGTTATTTAATAATTAACAATGAGCAAAGTTAAACATTTACTCGGTTTACATATTCATAGAAAATATAAATCAATATTGTGTAATTGAAATGTTACCAGAACGGTCTAATTTGTATCAACTATCTTAATGCTATCGATTTTCTTAATGTGTAGCATTAACCTAAACAAAACTTATTTTTAAATAAATATAATAATAGGATCTAACATGAAAAAACGTTTACTGTGTTCATTGCTCGCTTCATTAAGCTTTGCTAGCCATGCAACCATAGTCGAAATGCAAACTAGCCAAGGCACAATTGAGATTAATTTATTTGACCAGCAAACACCAAAAACCGTAGAAAACTTTTTAAGTTATGTGCAAGATGACTCATACAATGAAACAGTTATTCATCGTTCAATAGACAATTTTGTAATTCAAGGCGGTGGTTTTACATTTTCAGACACACTTGACCCAATAACAACTAAACCTGCTGTTATCAATGAACCTGTATTTTCTAATGTTAAAGGTACTATTGCCATGGCTAAGTTAGGGGGCAACCCTAATAGTGCTACTAGCCAGTGGTTTTTTAATATGGCTAATAATAGTGGGGGAAGTGCGGCACTTGATACGCAAAATGGTGGGTTTACAGTGTTTGGACAAATCACAGCAGAAAGTCAGGAAACGCTTGATAAAATTGCGGCCCTTATTCATTGCGGTGAAACACCAGTAGTCGATATAACAACAGAGCAATGTGCGAGCAGTGATGTGTCTATTAGTAGTGCTAATTTAGTGACAATCCAGAGCGTTACTATATTAGACGACGATCCTAATTCGGCAGCCGGATTGACCGTTGTTGAAAATACACTGATTGACGCGGATAACTCTGGTAGCTCAGATGGAAGTTCGGGGGGAGCGCTAATATGGTTACTGGGTGCTTTTTTACTAGCTGTTCCACGCCTTAAAAAGAAGAAGTAACCTCATTCAGAGCAATATAAACAGCGCAGCTATTATATAGCTGCGCCCTATATTAAATAAATAGCCGCCAAATCATCGCAAGCCACATCGCAAATACAGACACGCAGCCAATTAAAAACACGTTAAATCGAGCTCTTACGTTATTTGATCCTAAATGAATAATGCTATGTAATATGCGTGATATTACAAATACGCAGGCCAAAATTGCAACCACAACGCTTGCACTGTTTAATTGCAAAGCTAACAAGCAACCAGCGTAAAATAAAACGGGTATTTCAAACTGGTTAGTAAAGTTTCTATCCGCAACCCTTACATGGTCACCTGCGTTATCTAATCGCATCGTTGCAAAATCGTTTAAGTTTAACTGTTTATTTTTAGCTGCTGCAAAGCGTCTTCTCCCCATAATAATCATTACAGCCAAAGACAGGGTGACTTGCACAAACATGGCAAGTATTATTATTTTTTCCATTGTAGTTCCTTGTTATTGTTTTAGTCAGTATGCAGACATTTTTCACAATGTGTTACACAAAAAAGCGTTAACTGCTAGAAAGTATTCAGTACAAAGTGTTAGTTTATATTATCAAACCTGCTTTTGAATTAGCATAACCTTTTTTGCATCATGCTTTTAATGGAAATAAAATGAAAAAAATTATTTGTCTCAGTGCCATCGCACTCGCTGTTCTCAGCGGTTGCTCGAATACATCTTCATCAGTAGCAACCTCGCCACAAGCCTCGTTACTATCAGATACTTTAGTGGTTAGCCCAAATGATAATAGAGAATATAAGACACTAAAGCTTGCTAACGAAATTGAGGTTATTTTAGTGTCTGATCCAAGCGCAGAAAAATCTGCTGCTTCACTAAGTGTGGGAGTGGGGTTACTGCATGATCCTATGTCTCAGCAGGGTATGGCGCATTACTTAGAGCATATGCTATTTTTAGGCACAGAACGTTACCCTGATACAAAAGGGTATTCAGATTTCATGACCAAAAATGGCGGAGCGCACAACGCCTACACGTGGCTCGAAATTACAAACTACATGTTCAAAATAAACAACGATGCGTTTGACGAAGGACTCGACCGTTTTTCTGACTTTTTTAAAGCCCCCAAGTTATATCCAGAATACACAGAAAAAGAAAAAAACGCAGTGAATGCTGAGTGGTCTATGCGCCGCGAATTGGACTTCTTTGGCCAATTTAAATTAGCGCGTAAAATGATGGGCGAGCATCCAGCAAATCGCTTTTTAATTGGTAACCTAGAAACACTCGGCGATAAAGAAGGTAGTTCGCTTCATCAAGAAACCGTTGATTTTTACGAGAAATATTATTCGTCAAATATTATGAAAGTCGCACTTATTTCTAATTTGCCAATCGCAGATATGGAACAAAAAGCCCAAAAATACTTCGCTGACATTAAAAATAAAAACATCGAAAAGCCAAGTGTTACAGCTAATTTAGATTTTGATAAAGCGGGCGGTAAACGGGTATTTTACTCGCCAAATGAAGATGTAAAACAGTTAAAACTTGATTTTACAATTACCAACAACAGTGATGAGTTTGCTGTTAAACCTAACCGTTTTGTTTCATATTTACTAAGCAATGAAATGCCGGGTAGCCCAGCACAAATACTAAGAGATAAGGGCTGGGTTTCACAGCTAGGGGCATCAGCCTCTCCAACACAATATGCAAACTATGGTGCCTTAACGGTCGATATTGAGCTTACTGATTTAGGTATGCAAAACCGCGAAGCAATTGTTGCAGTGGTTATGCAATATATTGATTTAATTAAAAAAGAAGGGGTTGATAGCAAATACTTTAACGAAATACGTACCTCACTCAATAACCAATTTAAATTTTTAGAAAAGGGCGACGAGTTTAACTATGTAAGTGCTCTAACAGGCAGCATGCAAGTTTACCCGCTTAATCACACGATTAACGCGCCTTACCACTATGCAAAGTTTGATGCTGACGCCGTTAATGATGTGCTAAACCAGCTCAACGCAGATTCACTGCGTATTTGGTACATTTCACAACAAGAAGAAACAGACTCTCAATTATACTTTTACGACGGCAAATACCGCATAAATGACATTAGTGATGATGAAATAGCAAGCTGGAATAAGCCAAGTGAGTTTAAATTAGCGCTTCCTAGTGTTAATAATCTATTACCTGAAAGTTTTGCAATTAAAACGGCTGAATTTAAAGAGCAAAAACACCCAGAGCTTGTTTACGATAAGCAGGGCGTAAAAGTATGGCGTCAAGCAAGTCAAAAATTTGCTGAGCAACCTAAAGGGCTCCTTGAGGTTTACATAAATACACAACCGGGTCTGAGCGACATAAGTGCTGAAGTGCTTTACTCTGTTTGGGCAGATTTATATAACATTCAGCAAAGCCAATTAAGCACTGAAGCTGCTGTAGCCGGTATGGGCGTTAGACTTGCACCAAGTAATGGGCTTGTATTATCACTTAATGGGTTCACTGATAAGCAAGATGTATTGCTTAAACAGGCTTTGAGTGGATTAGACGTTAAGGCTACTTCACAAGCGTTCGAGCAAGCTATTGACCGTTACACGCGTGACTTATTGAATCAACAAAAGCAATTTCCTTATGCTCAAGCGTTTGGTGCTTATTCTAAGCTAACACGCACAGGCAGTTTTGATACTGATGAATTAATCAAAACCGCAAAAACATTAACTGTTGCTGATCTTACAAAGTTAAAAGAAGCCACATTCTCTAATAATGATTTGCGTGTATTTAGCTACGGTAATTATAACCAGCAAGATATAGAGTCAATGGCTGGTGAGTTAACAGCCGTTTTACCTAAAAATCATACGGTGAGCGAGTTTGCTCGTAGTAAAGCGTGGTTGCCACAACCGGGTGAAACGTTAGTATTACAAAAGGATATAGATGTAGCCGATGTTGCCGTGGTTGATATGACCGTTCACCCAATACCGGGTTACAAACAAAAGGCTCAAGCTGCTGTATTACGCGATCATTTTAGGACGATCGCATTTGACAAAATGCGTACCGAAGAACAACTCGCTTATGCAGTAGGTGCTATTGCAAGCTCAATCGAAGATTATTCTGCTGTTGGTTTGTTTATACAAACCCCTGTAAAAGGGCCTAAAGAAGTACAAGCTCGCTTCGACCAGTTCAAAAAAGAGTACGCGGTAGAGCTCGATAACATGACAGAAGACACATTTTTACAGCTTAAAAATGCGACTTTGGTGTCACTTAAAGAGCAACCTAAAAACTTAAATGATGAAATGGGTCCTTTAATTAACGATTGGTACCGAGAAAACTTTAGTTTTGACTCAAAACAAAAGTTGATCAATGAAGTAGAAAAAGTAACGCTTGCAGATATAAAACAGTACTACAAGCAAACTATGCTAAACCCACAAGCAGCGCGTTTAAATGTCCAGCTGCGTGGTACTAAGTTTATTGAAAGTGACTTTGCTGATTTACCTAATCAAACCAAAATCACTACGCTTGATGCTTATTACAATGGCATTAAGTTACAAAAATAAGATTGATAAATAAGTCAAAAAATAAACCCCAATGTCTGATACATTGGGGTTTTTTATTTATTTCAATATATACAAAGTACTAATCTCATGCTTTAAAACTCATAACAGCCAGCGATGCTGCTATTAATGTGTAAGGTAATTGCATAACTCCAAAGTTCATTAAGTTACAACGAGAACGTAGTGCTGTAAGCATGGTGAAGTCTGAATAAAAAAACGCGTTGCTGCAAATGGTGATACAGATAATAACAATGTTTATTAGTGTCTATTATTAAAGTTAGATTTTAACAGGGTAGGCAAGGCGGTTATTAGTGATGATAAAACCGCCATTGATATATATGGTTATTAAAGTCGTGCTTGTTCTATTGCTTTGGCTACATCTAAGTTTATGTTTAGCCACGTTTGCTCAAGCGTGGCTACTAAACCGTCGTAGCCGTCGTCTTTTATGGGCACTAGGCGTGAGAAGTTATGCACACTAATCAAGCGGCGGCCGGTTTCTGGGTGAGTATAATATAAGCGCCATAGTCCAGAGATATCAGCATTGCCTTGCATATCACCATTAAAATGGTGAATTTCGTACTCAAGCTCATAAAATGTTTGCTGATCAAGCTCGGTTATTACAGGTAGCCCTTTAATAACCATCCAAGAGGGCATATTTTTAAATAAAGTTTGTTGGGCAGTGGCAGTAAGCATAACGTCAGGAGACTCGCCCCATAAATGATAATTTGCAGCATGAATTTGATTATTATCAATTTTCATCGCTATACCTAAGTTGTTTAATGCGCCTCTTAAAACAACTGTTTGCACTCTCAACTGTGCGTTGGTTTCACTAATATTTCGTGATGATGAATCAATAGGCTGTTCAAATTGGTAATACTGAGTCGCATTTTGTATTGCTGAGCTACAGCCCGACAATACTAAAAGCAAACTTGTTATGAGTAATAGGGTTTTCATTATTGCTTCCTTGGTATTGGATCTGCGGGCAGTGATTTGTCAAAAATTAGCATGTTTGGTTGCTCATTTAAGCCGCGTGTCAAAGGTTGTATTTCTTCGCTTAAGCGCTTAAATTCACGCAGTGTTTGTTGTAATTGATGATGAAATTCAGACCCAGCCTGATAACTCGCCATTGTTTTATCAAATTGTCGCATGGTCACTTCAAATTGCTCCATGCTTTTGGTCATTTTTGCAAAGTTACGATTTATATCACCGGGTAAATTTTGAGTATCTTTTTCATTTAATAGTGTGCGCATTTCATTTGCAAGAGACTGGTAGTCAGCAAAGGCAGCTTGTATTTGGGCTAAGCTTTCTTCAACTTTTAAATTATTAACCTTGTTTAATACATCAGAAACCTGGTCGGCAAGTACGGTAATTCCGCTCGATATACTAGGAAAAACGGTATACTGGCCCAGTTTTTCAAACTCCGCTTCTGGGGAATCGGGGTACATATCAAAATCAACATAAACTGCACCAGTTAAAAGATTTCCGGGCTTTAAAGAGGCGCGCATGCCAATTTCTATCCAGCCTTTTAAGCTTTCTTTCCAAAAGTCTTTAGCTGTTGCGCTGTGGTGATAAATACGCCCGTACTCTATTTTTATAAGAACAGGTACTGACGTGTTTGCACTTTTAAAGTGAGCAGGTTTGCCATTAACAATTATGTTTGCAGGCGCTTCAACTACTGTACCAATGCGAATACCACGATATTCAACAGGGGCACCGGACCTGAGGCCTCTAATTGATTGTTCAAAATCTATTATGTAATAGTCAAAGTCGTAAAAGCGTTCTTCTAGTGCTTCTTTATAGCTTTGGCTAAGTGAGAAATTGTGGCCATCGTTAGCTATTTCCCCTGGTGTTTGGTTATCGGGTAAGCCAACTGAAATTCCGCCTTTTAAAAGCTTACTTAAAGAGCCTGTATTAATATTTATGCCATCAGCAGATAAATCAATTTCTATACCGGCGTTGACCCAAAAAATCGAGTTGTTGGTAATTAAGTTTTGGTAAGGCGCTTTTATAAATATACCGTACTTCATTGCTTGGTTTTCCCAATCAAATATGGCGGTTTCTATTTGGCCAATTTTATAATTCTTAAAAAATATTCCGGTACTAACATCAAGTACTTCTGCGTTATAACTAAGTAGTTTAAAGCGACCACCTTGCACGTCTTTGCCTATTAATGCAGGTTCTTCTTGCAGGGTGAAATTTTCTTTAAGTGTATTACTTTCGCCCGGTGCAAATTCTAAATATACCCCAGAGAGTAAAGTACTCATTCCACTTATGCCGGTTTCATCTATACGTGGTTTTACCACCCATATTTTTGCGTCGTCGGTAAGTAAGTCTTCATAGCTTTTATCTATTTGAGCCCGTGCAATCACCCTGTCTTGGGAGTCGGATAAACGAACGCTGTCTATTTGCCCTATTTTTACACTGCGCACTTTTATTTCTGTTTTGCCTGCAATAATGCCCTCGGCTTGCGGCATCTCAATATATATAGTGGGGCCTTTATTTGCTTGATATTGATAAAGCATCCACACGCCGACAAAAAGCGCTATGGCTGGAATAATCCAGATAGCAGAGATTCTTGGTTCATCTGTTACTTGGGCAGTTTCGGTCATGTTTTAGTCTCTGATGATTTATTTTTAGGTGAATCCCATAAAAGGCGTGGATCAAATGAATGAGCAGCCATCATTTGGCATATTACCATAACGGTAAAAAATGCAATGCCTAGGCCTGGTGTAACTGACATTAAATTACCTAGCTGTACTAAAGCCACTAAAATGGCGACAACAAAAACGTCAATCATTGACCATTTACCAATAAACTCAGTGAGTTGGTAAATTCTAGTGTAACTTTTTGTATGCCTGTTTGCAGGTTTTGTTACCATAATACACAAAAAGCTTAGTACAAATGCTTTGGCTAAAGGAACAACAACACTCGCAAAAAAAATGATACCTGCAATGGGATAAGAACCGCTTTTCCAAAGTAAAATAACCCCACCAATAAGTGTGGACGGGGTTTCATCACCCAAGCTTGTTGTATTCATGATAGGCAATACGTTGGCTGGTATATAGCAAACAATAGATGTGATGAGCCAAGCAGTTGCTTTTTGAACGCTATGAGGATTACGTACATGTGTTTTGGTGTGGCATCGCTGGCAGACCTTACCTGTACAAAGCTGATGACACACATGACAGGCTTTAATATTTTCATCAATAGCACGTTTAGCGTGCTCGGCACCTTCTAACACTTTTACTGGTTTTATTTGAGCCCATAACCTTGGACGATTTAAGTGTACTAAAGCGGCAATGTATAAAATAACAAACCCAGCATAAGCCCAAAAACTTGCCCCAAAGCTTATATCAGCCAAAGACATAATTTTAACCATGCTGACTAAAACACCAATTAAAAATATCTCAGACATAATCCATGGCTCAAGTGCCAAAGTAAACTTAAGCAACCTACGCGCAATGCCTTGTGGCAATGTTTTTAAAACACCTAAATGAAGGGGTATTAAAATAATTAATAAACTCATTGGTAAAGCAATAATGCTTAAATCAATAAAAAGGCCTAACAATTCACTATCGTAATTGAATAATATTCGGGCTGCGTCGGGGAGGGTGATAGTTTGGGTTATACCATTACTACTAAAGGATAAAAAGGATAAAACATACTACTTAATAGCATTAGCAAAGCACTAAAGCTTAACGCCACTATGCGATTATCGTGGTTTACGTTGGCTTCGCATAATTTATGATGGCAATGCGGGCAAATCGCCATTTGCTTAGCGATAATTCTTGGTATATCTATGATCAGGTCACAGCAGGGGCAAACAGTTTGCAATTTAGTACCAAACAATAATGCATTTAGTTGATTTTGCAATATTTGAAGCTGTAATACAACGCGAACTGCTAATTTTGAATACAGGCCAAGCCAGAAAGTATCTGATTGGCCTGCATTTTATATATTAAGGTCTGTTGACCTTTCAAGGTTAAATTTGCAGGAGTCTGTATTAGTATTATGGAAGAGCCTATTTAGTATGGTTATTTCCCATAAATTGGCGAGAACGTAGCATTAATGCCAAGCAGGCGCTGCCCAAGGGGGGCTTCCTAGGAGCTATTTACTCTTTGTTACTCAGTTTTTACTTATTCTTACATGGATGTAAGCCAGTAGAGTAATGCAGGAGCAGTTATCGAGCCCACTAGGTTCACTAGGTTGCAAATCTCGTGAAGCAAATCTCGCGCCGCAATTAAATAGCCCCTAGTTTGAACAAATTTTAACCTGCAAAGCTCAGCCGCACCTAATCAAACACGGCAACAGTTTGGCGGGTAAGAGCAATAAGCTCACCTGACTGTGACCAAATACACCCGTCCTCTAAACCATATCCATCTTTAGAGTGATGCGTAATTGCTTCAAAGCCAAGCCACTCGCCAGGCGTTAAATTGGGAGACTGAACAAACTCTAAATACCACGACATACTACTTGCTGGTCCGGGTTGTTTAAACATTTGTAACAATGTGGGCGGCCATGCATCGGTTAGTGCAATTACATGCGCTTCTGTAATGGTTTCAGGTGTATGTTTAAGTCGCATCCACCCACCTAAGTGAGATGTGTCTGCCCCTGTAAAAGGCATTGCGCCTTGCTGTGGGCACAAATCCACATGCTGAAAAAATTCAGGCATTTGGCCTTTTATGAAGGGTAACGTATAACGCTCGTTAACAGGGCTTAAACCTAACGACTTTGAAACAGGAACATTAATAGCTGACTCTCTATTTTTAGCAAAACAAGCCTGCACGATTACGGCTACTTGCTCATTTTGAATTGCTTTAGCGAGTACTTGTGTACTGTTTTTACCCTCACGTAATACTTCAACATAAAGTGAAAAAGGGGTGTCGGCGAGTAAAGGCCCAACAAAATTAGTACTTAATGAAAGAAGTCGGCGGTCATTATTCACTTTGCCTCTAATAGCCTGATATAACAATGCAGCTGATAAACCACCAAAAGCGGTTCTTCCTTGGCACCAATTTTCAGGAAATTGCATGGTAAGTGTGGATTGTTCGATTTTATCTGATTGACCTATTTTAGCGGCTTGCTCAAGTAGTTGGTCAAAATGCATGGGAAATATCCTTTAAAAGTGCAATTTAATAAATTTATAACACAACCGAACTGGTCAGGCCAGTATTTAAAGGTGTGTCAAACGCTCTAAAAATCATCATTCCTTACAATTTTTGGGGTTATTTTGTAAATAAATCATAAAAAATGAATTTTTTTCATTTTTACAGTTGAATTAGTTTTAGGGCATCCCTATTTACTAGTCATCGAACGAATTAACGTATAACGAATTTTGAAGTTGGAGAAGTTTCATGGGTAAAATTATCGGAATCGATTTAGGTACTACAAACTCTTGTGTTGCAGTACTTGATGGTGACAAAGCACGTGTTATAGAAAACGCGGAAGGCGATCGCACAACCCCGTCTATCATTGCTTACACGCAAGACGGTGAAACATTAGTAGGTCAATCTGCTAAGCGTCAAGCGGTTACTAACCCTACTAACACATTATTTGCAATTAAGCGTTTAATTGGTCGTCGTTTTGAAGACGAAGAAGTACAACGCGATATCGGCATTATGCCATTTAAAATCATCAAAGCTGATAACGGCGATGCATGGGTAGAAGCGGGCGGCGAAAAACGCGCTGCACCACAAATTTCTGCTGAAGTACTGAAAAAAATGAAAAAAACTGCAGAAGACTTCTTAGGTGAAGAAGTAACTGAAGCGGTAATTACAGTACCTGCATACTTTAACGATTCACAACGTCAAGCAACTAAAGATGCTGGTCGCATTGCTGGTCTTGAAGTTAAGCGTATCATCAATGAGCCAACTGCTGCTGCCCTTGCTTACGGCATGGACAAAAACAAAGGCGAAAACATTGTTGCTGTATACGATTTAGGTGGTGGTACGTTCGATTTATCAATCATTGAAATTGATGAAGTTGAAGGCGAGCACACATTTGAAGTACTAGCTACCAATGGTGATACTCACTTAGGTGGTGAAGATTTCGATAACCGTGTTATCAACTACTTAGTAGCAGAGTTCAAGAAAGACCAAGGCTTAGATCTAAAAACAGATCCACTTGCAATGCAACGTGTTAAAGAAGCTGCAGAAAAAGCAAAAATTGAGCTTTCTTCAGCACAATCTACAGAAGTTAACCTTCCGTACGTAACTGCTGATGCAACAGGTCCTAAGCACATGAACGTGAAACTAACACGCGCTAAGCTTGAGTCACTTGTTGAAGATTTAGTAACTAAATCTCTAGAGCCGCTTAAACGTGCACTTGCTGATTCTGATTTATCAGTAGGCGACATCAACGACATTATTCTTGTTGGTGGTCAAACACGTATGCCTTTAGTACAAAAAACAGTTGCTGATTTCTTCGGTAAAGAGCCACGTAAAGACGTTAACCCTGATGAAGCTGTAGCTGTAGGCGCGGCAATCCAAGGTGGCGTACTAGCAGGTGATGTTAAAGACGTACTATTACTAGACGTTTCTCCATTGTCTCTAGGTATTGAAACAATGGGTTCTGTAATGACAGCGCTTATTGAGAAGAACACAACGATTCCTACTAAGAAATCACAAACGTTCTCAACAGCAGAAGATAACCAGTCTGCGGTAACAATTCATGTGTTACAAGGTGAGCGTAAACGTTCAAGCGACAACAAATCTTTAGGTCAATTTAACCTTGAAGGTATTCGTCCTGCTCAACGTGGTACACCACAAATCGAAGTAACATTTGATGTTGATGCTGACGGTATCTTACATGTATCTGCTAAAGATAAAGACACAGGTAAAGAGCAAAAAATTACTATTCAAGCGTCTTCAGGTTTAAGCGATGAAGAAGTTGAAAAAATGGTACGTGATGCAGAAGCGCACGCTGAAGAAGACAAAAAGTTTGAAGAGCTTGTAGCTGTTCGTAACCAAGCAGATGCAATGGTTCACGGTACACGTAAGCAAGTTGAAGAAGCGGGCGATGCTTTACCAAGTGAAGATAAAGAAGCGATTGAAGCTGCAGTTGTAGACTTAGAAGCTGCAATTAAGAGCGACAACAAAGACGAAATTGAAGCTAAAACGCAAGCACTTGCTGAAAAGTCTCAAAAGTTAATGGAGATTGCTCAAGCTAAAGCACAGCAAGGTCAAGCAGACGCAGGTGAGCAACAACAATCAGCTAAGCAAGATGATGACGTTGTTGATGCAGAGTTTGAAGAAGTAAAAGACGACAAGTAATTGTTGCCGACGCTTCTAACTAACCAAAAACACTTAACTCGGTTAGGTGTTTAGGTTAGGATGAACAAATGAGGCGCGCGAGCAATAGCTTGTCGCGCCTTTTGCATGTATTTAAGGTTCATAATTCAATGATAAATCGATTAGATTTATCGGTTTATCCCGCAGCTTACGCTGCAAAATAGAAAGAGTAGTGTGATAGATATGTCAAAACGCGATTATTACGAAGTCCTCGGCGTAAGCAAAGATGCGAGTGAGCGAGACATAAAAAAAGCGTATAAACGCTTAGCGATGAAATATCATCCAGATCGTACCGCAGGCGATAAAGAGCTTGAGACCAAGTTCAAAGAAGTAAAAGAAGCATACGAAATTCTAACTGACGATCAAAAACGCCAGATGTACGACCAATACGGTCATGCGGCCTTTGAACAAGGCGGTGGCGGTGGTCATGGCGGCTTTGGTGGCGGACATGGCGATTTTGGTGACGTATTTGGCGATGTGTTTGGTGACATTTTTGGTGGCGGCGGTGGCCGACGTCAATCTCGCCAGCAACGCGGTTCTGATTTACGTTACAACATGGATTTAACGCTTGAAGAAGCGGTTCGTGGTAAAGAAGTTGAAATTAAAGTACCAACATGGGTAAGTTGTGACCCTTGTGATGGAAGCGGTGCAAAAGCGGGTTCTAAACCTAAAACATGTACTACCTGTCATGGTGCAGGCCAGGTGCAAATGCGCCAAGGTTTCTTTGCTGTTCAGCAAACATGTCCTACGTGTCAGGGACAAGGTCAAATTATTTCAGACCCTTGTAACAGCTGTCATGGTCAAGGTCGTGTAGAAAAAACTAAAACGTTGTCGGTGAAAATACCAGCGGGTGTTGATACAGGCGATCGTATTCGTTTATCGGGTGAGGGTGAAGCCGGAGTACATGGCGCACCAGCGGGTGACTTATACGTACAAGTGTCTGTAAGAGAACACGATATATTTGTGCGTGAAGGTAACAATTTATACTGTGAAGTACCTATTAGCTTTACTACATCTGGTTTAGGCGGTGAAATTCAAGTACCTACACTGGATGGTCGTGCAAAACTTAAAATACCGTCAGAGACGCAAACCGGCAAAATGTTCCGTATGCGTGGCAAAGGCGTTAAGTCTGTACGAAGTGGCGCACAAGGTGATTTAATTTGTAAGGTAGTTATTGAAACACCTGTCAATCTTAACGAGCGCCAACGTGAACTACTTAAAGAGTTAGAAGAAAGCATGGGCACAGATAGCTCAAAAAACCGTCCTAAAGAGCAAGGCTTTTTTTGTATGGTGTTAAAAAAGTTTTTTTGATGACTT